>NZ_WXWT01000421.1:0-21458 GCF_009904725.1 Vibrio sp. V43_P6S15P86 | reverse complement strand
GTTTAAGACCATAGAGTGAGACACATCACTCTCTGACATAAACCCACCGCTAAACAGACATAAGGAAGAGAAGTTTTCACTAATATGTGCTTGAGCGTACAACCAAAAAGAAGGAAGTCCCATGTTAAAAGGATTGCTATGCATTTCAGTTGCTGCCACTCTCGTAGCCGCTCCTAACGTACTTGCGCAGACTGTCGCGATGACCGATCTCAACAGCAAGAAGAGCGCTGGCACCATTGAGATTTCACAAAGTGACTATGGCGTGGTATTTATGCCTCAGTTATCAGGTTTGTCATCAGGGGTGCACGGTTTCCATGTTCACACCAATCCATCGTGCGATAGCGCGGAGAAGAATGGCAAAACCGTCCTTGGCGGTGCAGCAGGTGGTCACTATGACCCCAGCAACACAGGGAAACATGGCTACCCTTGGACCGATGACAATCATTTAGGCGACCTGCCTCCACTCTACATGGACATGGATGGCAATGCTAATCAGCCCGTTGTCGCGCCTCGCCTAAAATTATCAGATTTAAAAGGCCGAGCATTAATGATTCATGCTGGTGGTGACAATCATTCCGACCATCCTGCTAAATTAGGCGGCGGCGGTGCGCGCGTTGTATGTGGCGTTATTAAGTAGTCATTCGATAAGCCAAATTCGCGCTTCTCCTCAAGTAGCGAGAAGTGCGAATTTTTGTTGATACTCAGTGTCCGTCTCGCACGTCTCTAAGTAGCTGTGGTGCAACATTAAAATTGACTGCACTATCTTTGTACCAATTCCTAATGCGCCCCCGACGGCATCTTTATCAATTCGATTGACAAAAGTGAACAGGATTCGCGACTTATCCTCACTCAAATGCGCTTGGCAATGCACTTCCGAACCGAGTGGGCTGTGGCGCAACGCATTTTCAAGCAGGTTCAATACCAACCGCTCTAAGAGTCCTTTGTCACCCACAGTTTGGATCTCGCTATCCATATCCACTTTCAACACCACTTCTTTACGAGAAAGCTGGCTCTGCATCATCTCGGCACATTCTGCCATCAATGCGCCAAGCTCTATGGGGCGGTACTCGTAGTTTGGCATTGGTTCCTCTTTACGCGCGGCGTCTAATAAAGAATGCAATTGAGTTGAGAGCTTCTCACAATTTCGGAACGCGACATCAATCAGCGGATCGGATCCAGGATGCTGCAAACGCCACGTTTCCAGATAGCCAAGCACGCTCGATAACGGCGTTTTTAAGTCATGACTGAGCTGCAATAAGCTTTGACGGCGATGAGAAGACTGATACTCCAACTGTAAAAACTGCTGCTGAATGTGCTTCGCCATCATCTGATAAGAGTGCGCAATCGGCACGAGCTCCGGCACTTGGTAAGTAAAGTCAGGTTGTAGGTGAAAATCATGTTCGGCTTGCTGTTGAAGTTGCTTGGTCACACGCTCAATCGGGTTCAATAGGCTACGTTTGACCAGCACATAAGCCCCGAGAGCAAAGCCTAAAATGGACACTAAGACCAATCCTGCCAGCGCGATGTAAGGGGTATCGACTTGCGCATTGGCAATGGCGTCATGTCGGGTACTGCCAATCACCACATAAAGATAACCGACCGTAGAGCCTAGTTCCTCTATCGCCGCAACAGAAAACACTTTGTGTTCACCGCGATTACGAGGATCTTCGCCTAATATGGGAAGCGGTTCGTTGTTTAAGAATTGCTGAATGGGGTTCAGATCCACCGAGTCCATAAGCTTTGCCCCATCTGGCGCAGCATGGGTGGTGATATTGCCTTGGCTATCGAGGAAATAGATTTCAAAATCAGGGCCGATCAGCATAAGGGTATGAAAGATCGACTTTAGCGCTTTAGGGTTGTAATCCGTCCCGATCATCAGCGGATTATCATCACGCATGTGGCTGGCTAGCTCTTTGTGCAGGCTTTGCTTAGTCCGTAACTCAATGGTTTCTTTTTGCCAATTGTAAGTCAGTGCAATCACCACCGCCGCAAGACAGAACCACAAGCTAGTAAATACTACCAAGCGAGATTTGAAGCTCATCCTATCGCCTCCTTAAACAGCGGTGTTTTTGAAACACCCGTGATGATTGAAAAATGACGGTGAAAACAACTGCCGACTTACTGTCTTGGCTTGATGTTTTGACTTACTTTCTTGCATTAGTGTCTTGGTTGAAACTTATATCCAACACCCCACACGGTTTGAATGAAGTGATGATCAGAATCAGACAAAGACAACTTGCTGCGTAAACGGTTTATGGTGCTACACACAGTGTGGTGATAACCAGAATGACTGGTGTTCCAAACGTGATCGAGCAATTCATCTTTACTGTAGACTCTGCCCGGACGAGTCGCGAGAAACTGCAGCAACGTAAACTCCGTCGCGGTGAGCATGACATCTTTATCGTTTAAGGATACTTGGTGCAACTCCGGAATAATTCTCAGCGGACCAAAATCCATCGCATCGTCGAGGACCTCATTTGCCACCTTTGCTTCTGCGGTTTGGCTGACTCGGCGTAGCACGTTTCGCACTCGTGCTTGGAATTCTAGTACGCTAAATGGCTTAGTGATGTAATCATCAACGCCCGCTTCTAAGCCGTCAACCTTGTCCATTTCACCGTCTCTGGCTGTCAGCATGAGCACTGGGCTCCAATCTTGTTGCTGACGCAAATAATGGCAGATATCTAGACCATCACCATCTGGTAAACCTCGGTCAAGGATCAATAAATCAAAGGGTTGTTGCTGATATTGCGCTTTAGCA
The DNA here is from genome assembly GCF_009904725.1 of Vibrio sp. V43_P6S15P86. Taxonomy (NCBI): domain Bacteria; kingdom Pseudomonadati; phylum Pseudomonadota; class Gammaproteobacteria; order Vibrionales; family Vibrionaceae; genus Vibrio; species Vibrio sp. V43_P6S15P86. The sequence continues at coordinate 18,700 of NZ_WXWT01000421.1, read as the reverse complement.
TCGGCGACATTTGTGGCTCGCGATACTTGGTGTCCTTGAAACTTGAGATGCATCTGAACCAGTTCTGCCAAATCATCGTCATCTTCCACCAACAAGATGTTCGCGACTAAATTGATTGCCTGTTGTTCCATGGTCCTTTCCTTGCCTTCGAGTATCCTCACTTTGCACATGACCGGAACAAATTAGAAAATCTTTCAAACAAGGTTCCGATGACGCCATGAGGGATAAAGCGCTCGGCTACAAGCGCTTTGGAAAGGAGACGTCATCGGAGCCTGTGTTACTCAACTCGAGTGATGGTGACTTTCGCACCTGGGTTCAAGAAACGATGGTTCGCAGAAAGTGCTGAGTTTGCTAATCCATCATCTTGGCTAACTACCCCCGCATGGAATGCAACAACGTCATTGCTGTCATTACGGGCGGCATTGAAGCCCTCACCGCCCCCCGCAGGGCCAGGAATGGTTGCGGCAAGCTCATCGTTCAGTTCTGTGCCGGAATCCCAAACGTTCATGCTCATTTCGTAGCTTTCACCCACTGCGAGCGATTTGAGCGATAGCCCCGTTTCGCCAACAAAGGCATCGTTGGTATTCACGAACATAGACGCCACAGACAAGTAACCGTAACGACTAGGGTCAACCGTGATGGTGACTTCGTCCGATGCACCCGGCAACACCAATCCATTACCCGAAATACCTTGGTAAACACTGTCATTGCTGTTCATCAATTCAATCAGCTCGGCGTTACTACCGCCTTCAGCAAGATGCTCAAGTTCAACAGATGCGGCTTGTCCAATTTCAAACAATTGGTAGTCACCATTGTGAGTGAGTACCGCGAGCGGAGACATAGGTTGATTCGCAGTCAAGTTCGCCACGTTGACGGTGTAGCGGTACGATTTCACTACGTCATTATCATCATCGCTTGGACAACCGGCGAGCAAACCGACTGAAGCTGCTACTAGTAAGATTCTGTATTTCATACATCCCCCTTACTTCACAACGATTGTGATGGTTGCAACTGGGTTTAACCAACGATGGCTGCTGCTGTCTAGGTCACTGATGCCGCCGGTTGGGTCGCTATCACCAAGGTTACCCGGATGCACGTGAACTTTATCGTTAGTTACTGTCGCTTCAACGCCTGTGCCGCCAGTACCAAAGGTAATGAAAGGTGGGTTTGGCATGCTAGACGCAAGTTCATCGTTCGCTTCTGTACCAGCATCGTAGCTTCTTAGCGTTGCTCGGTATGTGCCCGCTTCCGTTGGAATCTTCCAACTATCCAGACCGACGAAGCCATCATTGGTTGGCAGCAACATCGCGCTCAGAGAAAGGTAACCGTGGTCACCACTGTCCAAAGTGAAGGTGGTTGCAACACCCGGATTCAAAATACCACCAGCAGGGTTCTCAACCACCGCACCACCAGCGTTACCAATCACGCTAGCAAGACCAGAGATATCACCGCCTTCTGCCATAGCTTCTAGTTCTGGCGTTGCTGCTTGACCCGTTCTGAACATTTGAAGATCAGAACCATGTGCAGCGACAATAAGTGGCGTAAAGTAGATGCCTTTGGTTGCGTTTGTCACGGTGATTTCCAATTCCGCCGCATTCACTGATGCAGAGCCTAGTGCCATAGCGACTGAAGTCATGACGAGTCCGAGTTGGGTACGTTTTTTCATTGTGATTCCATCCTTAAATGAGGGTTGAACTACCCAAGCCCATGTGTACGGCTTTACTTCATTGTTCGTGACTTGAGTAGGTTAAGCATTACGTTTCGAACGTTTTGCGTTCTTGCCTCTAAGAATGACGAGCAAATCTATCAGCAACTTCATCGAATTCTCATAAAATTCTCACAAGTTCTGTTCGAATTCTGTCAGCAGCACTTTTTGTATTTACACGTCGCGCTTTCCCCTCCTACAATGCGGTATTCTCTGTTTAAATCACGATTCTCACCATGATTCATAACGTTCTGTCTGCCTACTATGGCGAAATCTACGGCATCGCTTTTTTCAACCACTACTTGAGCCATTACACCCAAAGTGAACAACAAACGCTGTGGAAAACCTTGATTGAAGTGGAAGAACTCACCGCAGAAAAGCTCAAATCGGTACTGCTGACAAATGGCATGGATATCGAAAGTCGACACCAAGAGATGCTAGATAAAGGCTTGGCAGACGCAACCAAGTGGATTGGTTTACCATGGCAAGAGTTGGTAGCGACTCTTTTGAAGTGGGTAGAACCTTATGAGGTTAAGTATCGAGAGTGGCATGAAGAAGTGAAAGCTTCACAGCAGTATTCAATCGCTGAGCGAGAAGCTATCGAGTTAATTGCAGACCACGAAACGGCCATTTATCACTGTTGGCAGCAATACCATACTGGTGAATCTGGCTTGCCTGCACTCAATGCATTTTTGGCAAAATATCGTTAAAGCGAGACGGTGACACTTGAACCTCGTGAAACCGTACCAGACAATGTCGTTATTCCGCTGCGCAGAACTGAACAATTATGGTTAATCCAAAACTCATTGCCCTACTTCCTGATCTTGCTTCGTTTATCTTAGTGGTAAACGAAGGCAGTTTTACCGCTGCAGCCAAACAACTCGGCGTGACGCCATCGGCTTTAAGTAAGTTGATCACACGATTAGAGCAAGCCCTCTCGGTCAAACTGTTTGAGCGCACGACTCGTAAGTTGATCATCACTCAAGCAGGGCAAAAGGTTTACGACCAAAGCATCGCAATGGTGAATGCCGCACAGCAAGCCGTTGAGCTATCTGCGGAAGATCATGCCGAGCCAACAGGCGCACTCACAGTAGCAGCCCCTGAAGCATTTCTTAATTCGGTGCTTCAACCGTTTGTGTTGCCATTCCTAGAACGTTATCCAAATATACAGCTTAAGCTGCGTGCAGCAGATGGTGAGATCGATCTGTTCCGCCAAGGAATTGATGTCGCATTTAAGCTCACCGACAAACCCGATGAGAACCTGGTCCTCAAAGAGATCAGCAAGACCAACCTTGTTTTGTGTGCCTCTCCAGATTACCTAGCCAAACACGGTATGCCTGAGCACCCAACCGAGCTTGAGCAGCACGACTGTATTTACCTTGCCGAGAACGACAAAGACAACATCTGGTCGTTCTTTAAAGAGGAAGCGTTCCACTCGATTGCAGTAAGTGGACGCTACGCCGTCAACCATTCTCAAATGCGCTTGAACGGGGTTAAGTCTGGCTTGGGAATTGGGATCTTCCATGACTTCGTGATCAAAGACGCTTTAGAGCAAGGAGAAGTGGTGGAGGTTCTGCCGGATTGGATGATCAAGAGTAACTATCATGGCGCTATCGCGATGCAGTATGCGCAAACCAAATACATGCCCGCTCGTCTGCGTGTGTTTATCGACTTCGTTAAGGAGCATTTAGTCTCCGAGGATACTAACCATGCTTGAAGAGGCTAACCATGTTTAATGCCATTCATCACGTCGCGATCATTTGCAGCGATTACCCAAAGTCAAAACGCTTTTACACTGAAGTGTTAGGACTGAAAGTCATTGCCGAGAACTATCGTGAAGCCAGAGACTCCTACAAGCTTGACCTCGCTTTACCTGACGGCAGTCAAGTTGAACTGTTTAGCTTTCCGGGCGCCCCTGAGAGACCGAGCTTTCCCGAAGCGCAAGGCCTGCGACATCTCGCTTTTTTGGTTGATGATGTTGAGCAAGTGAAAGTCTACCTAGAATCGAATGACGTTGAAGTTGAGCCAATTCGTATTGACGAATTTACAGGCAAAGCCTTTACCTTCTTCCAAGACCCAGATGGCTTGCCACTGGAGATTTACCAGAAATAAAAAGAGCCAGCACTTCGACTTCGCAGGCTCTTTTATTATTCCATTCTTTGTCTGTTACTAATTCAACGCCGTTTTCAGTTTCTCAACGCGGTTGAACAACAGCCAATCCAGTGCGAGAACCGTAACAATTGCCAAACCGCCCATCGGGAACGCGAGACACAATATCACTAACGTTACTAAGCCAAGCTTCCAAATACTGTCTTGTTGAAACTTAGGTGGCGCGCCCAATGCGGCACTGCGACTTGGTCTACGAATCCACCACATCACCACACCTGTGATTGAGATTAAGATGAACGCCAAACAGAACACTACGTTGAGTACTTTGTTCAATATACTCACATCACCTTGATGCAATGACACACCTGCCGCCATGAACTTGGCAAATAGGCTGTAATCTTGCCACGTTACATCCACCAACAAGCGACCGGAATACTGGTCAAAGTGGCTGGTGCGATCTTGTCTTGGGTCGGAAATATCGCCGCCCATAGAGTTAGCTGCAACGGTGTAAACGCCCGTCTCAGAGCGTGGCAAAAACAGCTTATAGCCAGTGAAGCCCAACATTTCAGCCTTGAGGATGATATCATCAATGGAGAGCGCATCATGACTGCCTGCGTATGCCGTCTCTTCTTTCATATTGGCATGATCATGAGCGGGCTTCTCTTTCGATTCTGGCACAGCAGCGAGCTCTAAGTTCCATGGCATCTCTTCTGAAGCACCGTGGTTAAGATCTTTGTGTGTCAGTGTGGATTCCGGTTTCTCACCCCATGTGTAATAGGTTGGGAAGGTATTCCAAGCTTGTACCATTTTCGCTCCCCAGATCCCTGCCCACGACAAACCTGAAATCAAAAAGAACAACAATACAATCGACAGCACGCCACCTAAATTCGCATGCAGGTCACGCATCAAAATTCGAGGACCATTGTTAAGGCGAATTTTCAAAAAGCCGCCGCGGCTGGCGTTGTCTCTAGGTAACCAAAGGTACAAACCAGACACCAACAGCAAAATCCCCAGACTTGCGGCGATTTCAATTAAACGGTCGCCTAGGTCGCCGATGAGCAACGTACCGTGAATGCTGTTCATCAGTTCATAGATGCTGTCACCACGATTAATGGTGCCTTGTACGTCTCCTGTATAAGGATTTACTGCAACAATCAGTGAGCTGCCTTCTTGGTTTTGAATCGAGAAGCGGTTGGCAATATCGGCCGTTTTAGCAGGTACAAATTGAGTGACATTAAAATCGGGATACGCCTGCTTGACGGTTTCCAGTTGTGCAGAGACAGGAACCATGTGCTCTTGTGGTGAAACTTGTAATGTCGCTTCATATCGAGCCAGTTCGATTTCATCATCAAACAACATCACCAACCCAGTGAGGGAAAGCATGAGCATAAATGGAATGACGAACAAACCTGCGTAGAAGTGCCATCGCCAAGTCATAAAGTAGATGGATTTTGCGCGTGAGGCTTCCTTGAGTTGAGGCTTTGCCGAGTTTCTCAACATGTGTATTTTCCTTTTTTCATTGTTGAACACCCAAATTCAGTCAAACGCATCCTGCACATACACATTCGTATGTGGCGCTAATTGACTTAGATTCGGGAGTACTACTGCTCAAAGTGGCAGTGTTATGTGACTTTACTTGTTATTGTTTTCGTTATGAGAAAAGGGAAACTGGCGGCGCTCTAGGAACTGGTGTTTCAAATCGCACACTTAGAGCCAAATAAGCGTAGCTGTCAGAAGTCACCAAGCTCTGTCTTGAAAGTATCGGTGTCGTTGGAAGTGTATCGTGATGAAAAGTCGAGAAGTGGCTAAACGGACAAGGCTTGCCTTTATGGCTGACGGCATTGTCACTTTCTTCGATTTGAACCAATTCAAAACCATTAAGCGTACATAGCGTCGCCCACACGCCCATGCTGTTACCATGAGCATTGATAACAGGCATAAGCGTCACTAGCACCCAACTTAGAGCACTAGCAAATAGCATGGAGCGATAAAAAGGAATTAATCTACGCATAACGGTGACTTAACAAATTTAATTCAGCGTAACTAATTCTGAGTGCTAGCTCAAAAACAGGATCAATAAGTGGTTGCCACCTCACAGCTTTTCTTCAATAACGCAATTGACAGACACAAAAAAGCCCACCAAAACGGCAGGCTATTTTCATATTCTATTGCCAGCATTTATCGCGATTAGCCGAACAGCTTACTCCAAATACTTGGGTTACGCTTGTCGTGGTATTCTTCACGTAGGCTATCAATTTCACGTAATTGTGCTTTCGCGTCTTGCAGGTTACCAGCGTCTAAGTCTGCCTCAATCTTGTCTAACGTTACCGTTAGTTTATTAAAGCCTTCTAAGTAGGTATCGAATTTCTCTGGTGGATAGTTACCGCGCTTAGATTGCTCGACGATTGCTTGCAAGCTATCAATTGCAGACTTCATGGTTTCAACATCCGATGCTTCTGCCGCCTGTTTGAATTCCATCTTCATCTGCTTCATGTTTTGTTTTAAATCAACCGCTTCCGCCATTGCGTATGTTGAGCCAAACGCAATCGCACACCCTAGGACTAAAGGACGTAACATTTTCACTTCTCCATTTATAGTGCCGAATTCTGTGTCGGCTTTATTTACCCAAATAACCCACGCCATAAAAGGCGACAAACTAGCTTAGTTGAGTATTTCCGGCTCGCAGTGTAAAGCAATCTTACGCCAGGTGCATACCTAAAATGTAATCAAGTTTATGCGTTGCGAATGTCGTCATACTCTGGAATTGGCTTACGGCCTCTCAGAGCCAAGAAAGACAAAAACTGTTGGGCGGTGTGAGTAATCACTTTTTTGCTATCGATACCCACTTTATCCATTAGCTCTCCAACCAAATCCAGATTACCAACATCATTACAGAAATGCGCATCACTTCCTGTTGTGAAGAAGACACCGAGATCTTTACCGATTTGTGCAATCTCGTGGCAACGGTCTACGCTACCCACTCGGCTATTCCCTTTTAGCGTGGTGTTATTGATTTCAATCGCAACATTATACTCTTTCGCGCACGCTAAAACGGCCTGAAAATCAAAGTCGAAATTTGGATTCCCAAGATGGCCAAGCGCATCAATACGACCGTTTTGAATCACATTAATGAGTGCTTCCGTATGAGTTTCTTTGTTTGCAGGACGAAAAACAGGTTCATGGAAACTTGCAATAACCCAATCTAGGTTACGATCGACACTCAGCGGAATATCGATGTCGCCTTCGGTATCAAGAATGTTGGATTCCACACCCCGAATGATCGCGATACCGTCTAAAAATCGAGGCAGGATTTTTTGGTTGGAGAAAAACCAGTAATGCGGCGCGCCCGGCATTGATTCTGCGTGATCGGTCGTACAGAACATATCCAAGCCGTTCTCTTTCGCCAATTTTGCATTTTCAATCAAGGTGCTGTACGCATGACCACTGGCGTACGTATGTGTATGGGTATCAACTTTAAATTCCATCATCCACTCTCTTAGGTGCGCTATCTTGCGTGCTATTGTATACCTACACGTGACGTACCGTCAGCCCAAGATGAGTATCAGACTTAAGCTTGCTCCTCACTGATGGCTTTTATTAGGGGCAACGCTTTTTCCCATCCGTGATTAAACATAGAAACAAAGTCGCTGTGCGTATGAATGGTGACATTGAGTAACAAACGATCACTGTTGGTGTCGATCTGATAGATCTCTCGTGATCCAATCCACTTAGATGCTAAATCTCCATCCAGTTGCTGCCTATTATCCGGATTAAAAATGGCAATGTGATGAAATTCAAGGCGCTGTTGCGGTTGCACGATATCGATAGTCGCTCGCGTTCCGCCCATATCGGGATCAAAAAAAGTGATGTCTTGCCCTTCTTCCCATATCCCATCAAATTGAGACTGGGGTGAGAAAGCCTGTGCCCAGCGTTTGTATAACTCAGCATCGGTTAGCACTTCCCACACCCGTTGCGGTGTAGCCGAAATCTCAACGTAATAATTTAGCGTAAGCATTATTTCTCTCCCTGAACCTTTCTTGACGCTAGTTCATTGTCAGAAAAAATCAAACCTCACCTCTGATTTGCCTTATTTAATCCTCTATTTTCCGACAGGCTAAGAAGTTCTCGCTTGTAACCTGTCACCACGATGCGCCGTAAAGCGAACCCAACATGTGTTCAGTATGGTTGCGAGCACGATTAAACTCATCCCGATAATTTGGCTTTGACTCATTCGGTCATCGAAAAACGCACTCTGCCAAACCGCGGTGAACAGTAGGTTAGTAAAAATAAGTGGTGCAAGTTGAGAGCCGCTGCTTGCCAGTTGATACGCTTTGGAGCGGAAAACTTGGGTGTTAATGATCATCAGGGACATCACACCGAGCCACAGCATATTAGAAGAAACAGTAGATTCCATCACATTGGCTTTGAGGAAAACATCGATGTCGTTAAACAACGTTAGCGGTAACAGAAATACGGCAGCAAACCCAAACGCCCAAAAGTTGATTTCTAATGGCGACATATCAGTTTTACTCACTTTATATAGCGTAAGCTGAGAGCCGGAATTGAAGAGTCCACCAGCTAGACCGAGTAATAAATCCGCTCGCCATGTGATCTCACTTCCACCGCCCGCCAACATAACCACACCAGTGAACGCCATTGCTAAAGCCGCCAATGTTGAAACACGAATGCGCCCCCTCATGAACAGCTTTTCAACCAAGGGAATAAATAATGGGCCAGTAGCAAACAAAACGCCCCCCTCAACGAGCGTTAACGTTTGTAATGACGCAATAAAGCAAAGTTGTGACAAACCGATACAAAGAGCACGCAATAAAATAGGCTTTAGCGTGCCCGCTTTAGGAATGGTAAGGTTTTTCACACGAAGTAAGATAAGCAAGATAAGCGCAGGCACCAAAAAACGTAAGAAGCTAAATAGTGTGACGGAAAGTTCGCCTGACAACTGCTTTGCTAACAGTCCAGTAACAGATAAGCTTAACGTAGACATCAACATGAAAAGGATAGATTTATTTACAGCATTCATTCAATACTCCTTAATATATGGAGCATTTTAAAAGACATCACTTATCGTAAATAGCGAGTAATATTAACCATTGATGTAAGAAAAACTTACAGTTTAACTTATCTATCACCAGCTACGGTTTTTAAATTATGCGGAAACTAGTCCCCTTAAAGTCCATCTACGCATTTGTTGCAGTAGCTGAGTCTGGCAGCATGACAGAAGCAGCACAGATATTAAGTGTGAGCCACTCAGCCGTAAGTCAGGCAATTAAATCGCTGGAGATTCAAGTCAACAAGCCTCTATTTGATCGCATAGGCAGACAAGTTCAACTCAATGCGGACGGTAAAAAGTATTACAGAAAGGTAGCACCCGCTTTAGAGCAAATTGTCGATGCAACGGAAGCACTCATCCAAGATCAGAACTTGCAGCGTGTTACGCTCAATATGGTGAATTCATTGGCTCTTCACTGGTGGATTCCTCGAATGTCAGATTTACAAGGGTTTGCTCCTCAATTAGACGTTCGTTTATCAAACCTGTCTGGCAGATTCAATTTAGAACAAGAAGGTATCGACGCGGCCTTGGTGCATGGAAATCCCGAAGAATGGCAGGATTACTACTGCGAAAAGCTCAGTGAAGATGAACTGGTTTTGGTGTGCAGTCCTGAATTGATAGCGAAGACAAAAGACTCAAACATCACTCAACTTTTAAAGCAGTATCCCATCATTGAAGTTACTAACGAGCGAAGAAAAAATGACTGGAACGTGTGGCAGGACGCGACGGGTATCCAGCGACCTAAAAATAAAAAACCAATCACTTTTAACATGTCGATACAAGCCGTCCAGGCCACAACTCGTCGTTTGGGGTTATTGGTCACTCATCGCTTGTTTGTGAAGGATGACATCAAATATGGTCAGCTAATCGAGCTGGGTGAACCCGTCATTAATCCTCATCAACAGCTTTACTTTGTATGCCCGCCACACAAGCTAAAGCTTGAATCGTTTCATCTGTTGCGATCTTGGCTACAACAATCATTCAACTATTAGAAACTTTTGTTAAGCACATTCACTGAAAAACTAGTATAAAGTTAGAAGAGCACTTTTCATCCAAGGATGGTTTATGAAGCAGTATCAAATATGGCTAAGCGCACTCTGTTTTGCAGTATCTTTGAGTACGACCGCTGAAGCAGAAAATGATAACCGCCTTTCAGAACAAGGGATCTCCACGGCAATTATTGGGGGGCAGCAGGCTACCCAAAACCAACTTCCTTTTTTTGCACGTCTTATTCTACATAAAACCGACGCTAATCAGTTTGCCAATATTTGTGGGGGAACCATTGTAAACGACCGCTTCATTTTAACTGCGGCCCACTGCGTAGAACCAAGCGTTTTTACTGATGGCTGGACAATCAACGATCTACGAGTGCTAGTCAAAAACCCTACGATGAATGACGTGTTTGTTGAAGAATTCAAAGATGTTCGCTCTATCACGATTCATCCTGATTATGTGCCTAGCGATTTATGGATTAATGACATCGCTGTCCTTGAATTGACTAGACCTATCACCGATAACGTCCAATCCATCACTTTACCGCAAGACTTTGGAGACTACAGCAGCAAGTCAGTTTATCAGATATTCGGTTTAGGTCAGACCGCGACCAATGATGAAAGCACCCCTAACTATTTACGCTGGGCAGAAGTAAAACCCCTTACCGACACCCAATGCGCTTCGTTAGTAACAGGGTTTAACGCTCAGGAAAGTTTATGTGCGAATGGATTTCCTGAACGAAGCTACACTGGTATCTGTCGTGGTGACTCAGGCGGTCCTCTCACCTATCAAGACAATAATGGCATGTATCAGCAAATTGGCATTGTGAGCTACGGTTCTTCAGTTTGCGAATCCGCTGCGATTCCAAGTGTGTTTACCGAGATTTTGAACTATGCAACATGGATTGAGACCCAAACCAGCTCAGGTGTAAAAACCAGTTATAACGCCCTCTTAGCAAGTTCGGAAGATTATCATAGCGAAGGGGACTCTGGCTTTGAGCCTGTCGATACCAACACATCTGGCTTTGGTAACAACGGCAGCAGTGGCGGCGGTGCTCTCGGATCAGGGTTGATCATGCTTGGAGGCTGGTTTGGTTGGCTAAGACACCGCAGAAATTATTCGCGCTCCTAGTAGCGTCAACAAGACATCATAATATCTTGCGCTTAACGCGAGAGTTAATGATGTCTTCAATCATCTTTTGCTCTTTTTTCGCTTTTTCATAGTTCTGCTTAGTACGCCAACGTTCAAGCACTTTTTCTAACCCTTGAACGCGTGCGTGCTTGTGTTCTAGCGTTTTCTGTACAGATGCACATTCCGCTTGCATAACGGCTTGCTCTTGCTCGTGGTGACGAAGCATTCTTTGTAGCATTTGGTCAACACGATTAAAGTTCATCAAAGCCGCGCTCGTCAGCGTCGGGCCGGTTCGGGTTGATTGTCCAGCGTGGCCTTTCAACGCCGATAACTGTTCCAATTGCATTGAAAGATGGGAGTGACGCTGACGCATGGCATCAAGTTGTTGACCCACACGATCACGTTGCTTTTCTTCCATTTGTTGCAGCTTACCCACTGCTTTTAACTTGGATTTCATCTCAACGATACCACTCCCATTTGGTTAAGCACTTTGAAAAAGCTGCGCGAGCTCGGTCAAACTGGTTGGGTAATCCACTGACTCATTGGCTGCTTGTTGTAAATACGCACGTAAGTTTGGATACATAGCAACAGATTGATCTAATTCAGGATCTTGCCCCGGTTGATAGCCTCCTAACGGCAGCAGTTCTTTCACCTGAAGATAGTTGGAGTACATCTGGCGGAAATTATTCGCGATCGTGCTATGCGCCTCCTGTGTACAGGTACTCATACAACGGCTGATAGACGCATTAATATCAATGGCAGGATAGTGCCCTTGCTCGGCAAGTTGACGCGATAATACAACGTGCCCATCTAAGATAGCACGCGCAGAATCCACGACAGGATCTTGCTGGTCGTCCCCTTCCGCCAACACGGTATAAATTGCGGTTAGGCTACCGTGCTGATTTTCACTGTTGCCCGCACGCTCAAGGAGTTGCGGTAACACGCTGAAGACAGAGGGCGGATAACCGCGAGATGCCGGAGGCTCGCCAAGCGAAAGAGCGATTTCACGCTGTGCCATGGCGTATCGAGTGAGAGAGTCCATCAACAACAGAACATCTTTGCCTTGATCTCGAAAATACTCGGAAACGCGATGACAAAGCAGTGTCGCTCTTAACCTCATCAGCGGGGATTCATCAGCAGGAGCTGCGATGATAATCGCCTTCTTGCGCGCCTCTGGGGTTAAGTTTCGTTCGATGAACTCGCGTACCTCTCGGCCTCGCTCACCAATAAGACCGACCACAATCACATCGGCTTCGGTGTTTTTGGTGATCATCCCCATTAAAACACTTTTACCGACACCACTGCCCGCCATTAAGCCAATGCGTTGCCCTTTTCCGACGGTCAAGAGTCCATTGATTGCGCGCACCCCAACGTTGAGTGGGGTATCAACAGGACGTCGCTTCAATGGGTTAATCGGTTTTGGTTCAAGTGAAACACGATCTCCCCCTTTAAGCGGTGCCCCGTCATCCAACGGCTCACCTAAACCATTCAGCACTCGCCCTAACCACTGAGCACTTAACTGCACGGTACTGTCACCGTCCAGAGGAATGACTTTCGCACCAGCAAATAAGCCACCTAAGCGCCGAATAGGCATTAGGTAAGCAATAGTGTGCTCAAAGCCCACCACTTGCGCTTCGATCATGTCGCCTTCTGCGGTTTCTACGAGACAGCGCTGCTCCAGTTTAAACCGGCACCCAACGGCTTGTAACATTAAGCCGTTTACTTTAATCAAGCGCCCTGTCACGCGAGCAACAGGGATTGAATCGAGCGAAGCCAATGCTTCGCTCAAACGCTCACTCAATAGCTCATGGCTTAAGGTATTACTCATGCTCTGATTCTACCTGCGGAATACTAACTTCATCCAAAAGGTGTTGTTTTACATTGTCCATACAGGCTTCTAAACGAGAGTCGCAACTTGCATCCGCCTCTGCATCATCGGTCACTAGTTGGCAGCCACCAATCGGAAGTTCCGTATTAGCCACCAGTTTCCAAGATTGTGGTAGATCAGCATTAATGTGAGTAATTCGTTCTAAATCCTGCGGATTTAAATGCACGGTTACGGTTTCCGCTTTGCCTGGCATGGCAGACAATGTCTCATCCACCAAAGCAAGGATCTGTTGAGGCATTAAAGTGAGCTCAGCACGAATCACTTGCTGAGCCACTTTTTGTACCAGCTCACAAATCATATGGCGTTGTTGCTGTTCTTTTTCATCTTGCCAACGAGAAAGGGCGTGAAAAAGTTCATTGACAGGCTTCGCCGCCTCCAAAAAACCTTGCTTTCCAGACTGCTCACCGGAAACAAAGCCTTTTTGGAAACCTTCTTTTTGGCCTTCCAACAGACCTTGTTGCTTGCCCTGTTCGATACCTTGGCGTAAGCCTTCCTCATGTCCTTGTTGCAAACCTTGTTGAAAACCTTCTTCAAGTTGCTGTTGGATATCTATTTGAGGTTCTTGCCAGCCTTGGTTATCTAGCCCGAATTCGTCTTCGATAGTCTTAGGTTGCGCTAAAGGCGGAAAACGGTGTAAACGATACCCGCTCGGAGGCAATCGCATAGTACTTGATTTTGTCTCTAGCATGACCTTACTCCACCGTTGGCTCTTCATAGAGAAGCAGCTGAACTTCACCAGATTCATCCAGCTCACGTACCATTTGCATGATGTCTTGACGTGCTTTTTGAACTCGACTTAACGCAACAGCGCCGCGTGCGTCCATGTCATCTTCTAGCGCTTTCACCATACGTTGCGGCATTGAACGCTTAATAGCTTGTTGTAAGGTAATATCGGAACCTTTTAGCGCAACTGCCCACAACTCTAGCGGGATTTGCTGCACCAACATGTCCATAGTTTCTTCGCGTTGTCGGCCAAGAACCATAAAGTCGAACATGTTTTCTTCAATTGCATTAACAACATCTTCATCATGCAACTTCAGCATTTCCATCAATGAACCACGGTCACCTTCAAAGCGGTTAATGATGTCAGCAGCTTGCTTGACACCAGATAGCGGTGTGCTTTGGCTTGCAGATACTTTTTCAATGCAGCGCTCAACGAGCTCATGCAAATCAATAGCAACTTGATGATCGATGTCTTGCAGCTGAGCAATTCGGAACAAGATTTCGTCATGGTAATCTTGTGGCAGGTGCTTCAACACCGCTGAAGAGCTATCGGCTGGCAAATACGCAAGAAAAATCGCTTGCATTTGCGGGTGCTCATTCACAATGAAACGAGCAAGCGTTTCTGCTTCCACCCACTGTAAGCGCTGCATATTGTTGCGAATTTCATCACCATACAGCGTATTCAGCAGCCCTTTTGCCAAATCATTACCCAATGCTTTACGTAGCGTATTGGACAAATATTCTTTAGAAGCTCCACGAATGCCACTGTGCTCACGAAAGTCTTCAAAGAAAGTTTGAATAACGCCGCGAGCGGAATCGCTCTTAATGCCATTCAACTTCGCCATTGCACGAGTCACCCGCTGGGTTTCATCACGGCTAAAGTGCTGTAAAACCTTCGCAGCGGCATCCTCGCCCATGCCTAATAGCACGAGCGCGGTTTGTTCTACATAACTAAGCGTCTGCTTTGATGGAACTGTGTTCATTGATGTTTACCCATTGTTTCAGTATTTCGGCTACGCGCTCTGGCTCTTCATTGGCAATAAGCTGTAGGTGTTTCAATTGAATCTCTAGTGGCGAACCGGCTGGAGGCAGCATGTCGCTGTTTACATCTAAGCCGGAAGAGGCTGAGATACCTTTTTCTGATAGACGGCGATCAAGCACTTCTTCATGCTCACGCTCTTCACGCGTTTGCAGGTTGTCGTAATCAGGCTCTTCTTGCGGCTCTGCAAAGTCTAACTCTGGTACTGGCTTATCAACGCCAGTGAGGTGCATGATCAATGGGCGTAGTACGAAGAAGATCATCGCCAAGCCTAACAAACCACCGATAACGTAACGTATTGGCTGCTGTACTGTAGGGTCTTGCCACCACGGCAGCGCAGGAGGCGCATCAATTTCAATTGGAGTGAAGTTGAAACTCATCAAGCTTAAGCTGTCACCTCGTGCCGCAGAAATACCGACAGCATCCATGATCATATTTGAAATCTGCTCTTTATCTGCTTCACTCCAAGCAACACCATCCGGAGAGGCTTTCGAGTTCAACAGTACCGACACGCTCATTTTCTCAATTTGACCTTGTTGGTATTGAGTACGACGAACACTACTCCCCACTGCATACTGACGGTTTACTTCAGAGCGTGCGTTGGTGTTTTGGCTATCGTTCGTTTCTACTTCTTCACCAGTTACTGGCGGTTGGTTGCTTAGAGAACCTGGTACGCCTAGCGCGATTTGGTCAACTGAGTTGTTGTGAATGGTGTGCTCGTTACGTACGACAGGTGCGTTATCCAAAATCTCTTGCGTTTCTTCAACTTGGCTAAAGTCCATATCGGCAGCAACTTGCACACGGAAGTTACTCGGACCCACAATTGGCGTAAGCATGTCTGCTGCGCGTTGAATGATCTGCTTCTCAACGTTCTTTTGATATTCAAGGTATTTTGCATTGACTTTACCTGCTTCCGCCGAAGCAACATCTGCACTGAGTAAACGGCCATATTGGTCGATAACAGATACAAATTCAGGCTTCATCGCCGTCACGCTACCAACCACTAAGTTGATGATTGCTTCAACTTGCTCAGACTTGAGGTCTTCGCCAGGTTTCAGCTCAAGCATCACTGACGCTGAAGGGTTCTCGCTGTTTTGACGAACAAATAAGGTTTGACGAGGAATAGCTAAGTGAACACGCGCATTCGCCACTGAATTCAGAGACATGATAGTGCGTACTAACTCACCTTCTAAACCATGACGGTAACGCGCCGTTTCCATAAATTGGCTTGTACCGAGAGAGCTGTCTTCTTTAAGCGAATCCAAACCTGTCGGCAGTTTGGCTTTAACACCTTTTGACGCAAGCAACATGCGAACTTTCGCAACTTCGCCTTCTGGCACAAGAACTTGGCCATTTTGCTCTTGCATACGGTAGCTCACACCTTCACTTTCTAATACCGAGACAATCTCTCCGATATCAAAACGTTCTTGTTGGCTATACAGTGGACGGAAGCTTTGTGAGGAACTCCAAAGAGCGACCACAATGATTGCCGCAACAATCGCAGCGAGTACGGCAGATAACACTAGGTTTCTCTGGCTACTCGACCAGATTTGCTTCAGCTTCGTTGTTACATCGTCCATGCTATTCGCAGTAGAAAATGTCTGTGCTGAGCCGGAGGTCATGGCTGTATTTCCGGCGACTTGGGGGGTTAGTTCTGACATGAATTACACCGGCATCTTCATAATATCTTCAAATGAGGTCACGACTTTGTTGCGCACTTGCATCAAAGCATTAAATGATAAGCTGGCTTTTTGGCTAGCGACCATCGCACCAACTAGGTCATCACTTTTTCCTGTTTCTACGGCCGTCATTTTTTGACTAGCCACTGATTGATGTTGATTCACTGTTTCCAACACATTTGTCATCGCTTGTGAGAACGATAATGGTGCGTTTAGTGATTGTTGATCTAAAGGATTTGCACTCACGATAAACTCTGGCGGCTGCACTTGTGCCTGCATCGCCTGCATTTTTGACAACATAAGTTGCTCTGCCGAGACCGCATGAGTAGGTTGACTTGCCATCTATTTTTTCTCCTATTAGGCAGCCGAGCCTAGTGCCGACTGTAAATCAATACCATGTTCTCGCATGGCTGCGAGTTTGTAGCGTAGCGCTCGAGTTGATACTCCAAGCGCGTTTGCGGTTTTCGTTCGGTTTCCACCAAACTGACGTAATTTTTCTAAAATAAATTGATATTCGGCCTGCTTCTTCGCTTCTACATGACCAAAACTTGAAGCTGGCTCAGCGGATGGAACTGGCGCAACAAGTTCAATAGGCAGCATCAGATCATGGGCAGTAATGTAGTCACCATGACGCATGACCAATGCACGCTGAATGACATTTTCCAACTCACGAATATTGCCTGGCCAGTGATACTGACTCAGCGCACTGATCGCGTCTTGGGATAGATGACAGCGACTGCTATCTTGATACTTTTCAATAAAGAATTGGCTGATCGGTAAAATGTCTTCTTTTCTTTCACGCAAAGGCGGCCAGTGCAGAGGCAAAACATCCAATCGATAATAAAGGTCTTCACGGAATGTGCCTTTTTGAACTTCTTCACGTAAGTCTTTATTGGTTGCCGCAATAACACGAATATCAAGCTTCACCGCCTTGTGGCTGCCTACGCGTTCCACTTCACGCTCTTGAAGAACGCGTAATAACTTGGCTTGAACTGCAGGGGACATTTCACCGATTTCATCTAGCAAAATCGTCCCGCCATTCGCTTCTTCAAACTTACCGCTTTGAGAGTTAGTCGCTCCTGTGAAGGCACCTTTGACATGACCAAATAGAACCGCTTCTAGCATCGACTCTGGAATGGCAGCGCAGTTAACCGCCACAAATGGACCATCAATACGTGGAGAGTGCTCATGCACATATCGAGCCAGCACTTCTTTACCCGTTCCCGATTCGCCTGTAATTAACACACTGGCGCTAGTGCAAGCGGCACGATGCGCCAATTGCAGTACCTGTTTGCTTCGCCAAGATTCCGCAACAATGTTGGCCATTGGCTTACCTAGCGCTTCAACGCGCTTCAGTAAATTGAGCAGCTGATTCGCTTCAAATGGGCGTAATAGATAATCGGTTGCTCCCGATTTCATCGTCTCAGCCGCCAAGATTCCCTGCTCTTGATCGACAATAGCGATAACAACACCAGAGTTACGTTGCTTTTGGTGGCAAGCAACAAACTCGCGGACACACATGTCCGGTAAAGTAGAGCTCACAAGAGTGATTTCTGCTCGATCTTCAAGTAATGCGCCTCGGCCAGTACGAGTGTGTTTTGCGGTGTAACCTGCATTTTGCAACACATCCAATACTGGTTGAGCAAGAGCTTCATTCGGCTCAACCAACAAAATTTTCGTTTTCGTCATCATTGAACCTTAACTTTCGTTTGTTGATTTTGTTGTTGTACATCAGGGTGGTGTTTCACTGCCGTTCGCTCGTTATCTCTCACTAGGCGCAACGTTACACGTCGATTTTTCGCTTGGCCCTTCGTCGAACTATTGCTGGCAATTGGGTAACGAGAACCATGCGCTCTTGTTTCGATCATCGATTTATCAATACCAAGTTCAACTAAGGCCTCGGCAACTTGCTCTGCTCTAGTACGTGATACTGAAAGGTTCGCCAAACTAGAACCAACGTTATCCGTGTGGCCGTCAATTAAAATCTTGGTTACACGATCATCAACAGATACATAGCTATTTAACGCTGCGAGCGTTTCTTGCTGCTTACGACTTAGCGCTTTCTGACCAAAGTCAAAAGACAGAACAAGATTTCGTGCCTCTGAAAACGAAAGCTTAGGCAAACGCGCTCGACAGGCATTAAATGACTTGAGCGCGTTTTGAATTTGAATAGTCGGAATCACAATCTCTGACAAAGAGGAAGCATCACTTCCCTTTAGTGACAACGTCACCCAATTACCAGTAGCAATTAAATCCATGAGTTCATCAGCACCTTTGCTGAAGACAAATCGTTGGGATGGCTTAGTAAAATCAAGGGTGGCAAACTCTTTTCTATAAAGCTCACCAGACCAAGGGGCACTTTGAC
>NZ_WXWT01000419.1:0-2861 GCF_009904725.1 Vibrio sp. V43_P6S15P86 | reverse complement strand
AGGCAATGCATTTGTTTTTTTATCATTTGTGCTCAAGGCAAAGGATTGTATAGCAAACAGGTTGCAACGAAAAGCACAATACTGACAAAAAAATGGCTTTTTTATGACAACTAGCCAAAATGTAAACTGTCAGTTTGACAAGAAGATCGTAAATTCTGCCTACCTAAAACGCGTTTTATAATACGCATTTATTCATTTTTATTTATGACAAAATGCAAAAAGTTGACTATGTGGAATATGCATCATAATTTAGTGCAACTAAAAATACCATTTGACACTCTCCTAGCGTTTTGACTCCTACTTTTGTGTTTATCTGGCTGGTTGCCTCTCCCTCTTCTTTCTTGAATTCATTACATTGATGCTCATGAAAAGGAGATCGTTATGAAAGTACTTCATCATGGTGGGAAGAATACGGTGACAGGCTCTTGTCACGAACTGCAACTCGAGCACGGGAGCATTTTGATCGATTGTGGGCTATTTCAGGGTAAAGATGCATTGGTGGGCCGTCATGACCGTTCGATGGCGATAGAGTTTTCCTTAGCCAAGGTAAAAGCACTGGTGCTGACTCATGCTCATATTGACCACATAGGCCGATTACCGTGGTTACTTGCTGCGGGTTTTAAAGGTAAAATCTACTGCACACAAGCTACTGCTGAGTTGGTCCCTCTTATGCTAGAGGATGGATTAAAGCTACAACTGGGTTTAGGCAAGCATCAACGGCAGCACATCTTAAATCTAATTAAGCAGCGATTGGTGCCGTGCCAGTACAACACATGGCTTCCTCTTAAGGGGTTGGCTTATTTACGCTTTCAGCCTGCAGGCCATATTTTAGGCTCTGCTTATTTGGAATTTAAACTCTCAAATAATGACGTAGTTGTATTCTCTGGCGATCTCGGCCCAAGTGATACGCCTTTGCTTCCTGATCCTAAGCCGCCAGAAAAAGCGGACTATTTGTTTATCGAATCGACTTATGGTGATAAGCATCATGAAAGTGTGAAAAGTAGAAGTGCTCGGCTGCTTTCTATTGTCGAACATGCACTGGAAGATGGTGGTGTGATTGTTATTCCTGCTTTTAGTGTCGGTAGGACACAAGAACTATTATTCGATATTGAACAGCTTTTGTACCAGGAGTCTTTACATGGAGCCCTACCGATTATTCTTGATTCGCCTTTAGCAAGAAAGGTGACAAAGACTTATCGGCGCTTTAAAAAGCTTTGGGGTAAAGAAGCGAAGCAGCGTTTGGAGCAACATCGTCACCCTTTAGCGTTTGAACAATGTATTACGATTGAGACTCATGCTGAACATATGAGATTGGTGAATCGTCTGGCGAGCACGTCTGAACCAGCTATTGTGGTTGCGGCTTCTGGGATGTGCGAAGGTGGTCGAGTGGTAAATTATCTTAATGCGTTGTTACCCGATAGCCGTAATGATGTGCTGTTTGCTGGCTATCAAGCTGAGGGAACGCTAGGGAGAGAAATTCAAGAAGGGGCGAGTGAGGTTGATATCGAAGGAAAGAAAATTAAATTGAAAGCTCAAATACATACGATGTCTGGCTATTCTGCTCATGCAGATCAATCTGATCTAATTCGATTTGTAGAAGGAATTAATCCGCCACCGAAAGAAGTGCATTTAATTCATGGTGAAAATAAAGTAAAAAGAGCCCTACAATCCAACTTAACAGAAAAAGGCTCCACCGTTGTTAAATAAGCGTCAGCTACTTACCGTTACATGTGTCTTACCAATTTGAAATCGCTTTCTAATCCAGCAGGTAATACGCCAAATGTAGCTAATGATGAAGACATAACATGTAAATGCTAATAAAAAGAGTATCAACATGACGTGTTCATGCACCTGAAACACCTGCCCTAAAATTCCAAACGCGGCAAACAATAGCGCCCAGAAGGTAATGAATGCTAAAGTTTGTCGCGATGACAAACCCAACCGCATACATATATGGTGAAGATGTAAACGATCAGCCTTAAAGGGAGACTGTTTCTTCCTTAAACGACGTAGCATGACCATTGCCATGTCCATTAAAGGAACGGCGATTAGCCATAAGGCCGTAACAGGCTTCATTAAAATAGCTTGCACCTCATTAGAAATGCTTTGCGAGCTGTGTATTAGTAACCAAACAATGGTAAAACCAATCAGAAAGCTTCCTGAGTCTCCCATAAATACCTTAAATGAGCGCTTAGGGATCAGATCTAGGTTACACAATATGTACGGGAACATGGAAAGCACAAAGATAAAACAGAATATTGTTAGCTTTACTTCTCCGGCTTGGTAAAACATAAACCCTAAAGCTAAAAATGAGACTGATGCTAAAGACGCCAATAAACCATCAATTCCATCGACCATATTGAATGCTGTAATACAACCAATGATTGCGATCGTTGTTAGTAAAACATTTGCACTGCCTACGTTTAGCACCCCAAATCCAAATAGATTGCCAAGCTCTGTAAGCGCAATCCCTTCACCAAGGGTAAGCCAAACGGATATAACGGTAATGACGCACAGCCTGAAAGAAGCGCTGATGTCTAACTTGTCATCTATTGTGCCGATAATAGTCAGTATTAGACCACATACAAGAAAGTCCTGCTGATTTGGCAAAAGTTGTCCTTCAAACATACTTGCTAAAGTAATCGTGACAAAGAGGGACAAACCACCTATTACAGGTACATCTCCAATATGCTTTTTACGACATGATGGTCTATCGACGAAGTCATGGGCAAGAGCAAGCTTCCTGAAAGTAAACAAGCTAATAAAAGACACACTGACAGTAAGTAAAACAAGAGAGATCAAACCAAGTTCCGTTGTGATAAGTATAGTTATAAGCAACATTTTGCGGCTTTCACTAAATC
>NZ_WXWT01000074.1:0-2914 GCF_009904725.1 Vibrio sp. V43_P6S15P86 | reverse complement strand
CTCTGGTACAGGTAGGTCATTGAACCAAAGGTTCCTACTTAGGGGGAGAACTGGATACTCAGCTTCGAGAGTCTTATTGTTATTTATAAAGTAAACACTAATATCTGATGAATAAATTGAATCACTAGATTTAAGCTCTACAGTATCTATACCAAAATCAGAGCCTACAAATAAGCACATCAAGTTATAGAGATCTTCTAACTCCTTACGGACACTCTCTACTGGTAAAGGAGACTTGAAAGAAGAGCCTAATCTTGGCGGAAACTCAATCCCAGAACTAAAAGTTAAAGCACTACCAAATGTTCTTAATTGATAAGTAAGTTGAATAAGACATTTATCCTCCACCAAATGTGTAAACTCTGTCGTATCTTCAAAGGGGGTTAGAGTTTTATTTGCATGCTTCAGAATGATTTCATTTTGAGTATTAGTATGTCTTACCCACTTTTTCATCATAGGAGCATCAATAGAGATGCCATCGATATTCCCAAGACCTTTGAACGAACTTGAGGAGCATATGATAAATCCTATATCGAAGTCATACTCATAAAACCCTAAAGGGTTGTCTGGCGACATACTAAGAGCCTTACTACTTGAGCTTACTAAAGTAATATCAAGTAAAATAAAGTCCTTTTTAAATGAACTGCATTCGATCTTTGTAGGACTGTAAAAGCTTACGGATGCATGTCGCTCTGCTGACACATGCAAGGTACATGAGCTTGGAGACAGCCTTAAAACACCATTAAATCTATTTGCACCATCTTTTACGGTAACGTCGAACTTGTAAGACTTATTGAGCTCCAATAATTTATCTTCATCAAACAATGATTGTCATCCCCACAAAACACAAGCTTAGTGTTATATGATACCACTCACACACCCTGTATTGTAATGAAAAAGGGAGCGTATGGTATCCATTCCCTCTATTGCCAAAACAGTCATTAGATAATTAGAGGGAAAATAGACGACGCACACTTTGATAGCTGATGTGTCGTAACACCGAATGGGGCACTTTCGAGTTAGAAAGTGCCACAGGTAAAAATTCAATCCGAGAAGCTTTTGGACAGAAGTTTGTCGCGGTGACTGGGGGAAGCAACTATTAAGGAAAATTATGAGTTGAAAAGCAACTGAGAAGGATTTCTTCCTAGTTGCCAGTACGGAATGGGGAAAAATAAGCTGGTCGCACATTCATCGATTTGCTAACTCGATGATGATTGTGAGAGAACAACTTAATTATAAAGTTGGCTTTGTTTTACAGCGTTTTACCAATCATCTGGCTCACGAAGCTTCGCTTGTTGCCGGCTTACAGCTTTATCTTGAATATGTAGCTCAAGATCTAGTGATGACAGCAGGCGCATCAGACTTTCGATACTGGATGAGGCCGGATCGCGTTCAAGCTTTGATACTGTTGTCTGTTTTAACCCAACCATGTCCCCGACTTTAGTCTGGTTTCGTCCTTGAGTTCTGCGTACATCACGTAGGTATATTCCCAGTTGCATAGGACTTGTTATGAGCATATCTGCCTCCAATGTAAAAGTTATCCTCTATAGGGGATATTAGCACTTTATCCCCTTCAGGGGTTAGAGGTAAAGTAGTAGCGTTTGTTTTGATGGAGAGATTAATTGAGATGCGTCAAATATTCCTAGGTCCAAAGCGTCATTCGATTTGCTGTCAATTTGTGCTTTTAAACTCTCTCGTCGATGCGTGGACAGCGATGCCAAAAACCGCTCTACGATGCACTTGTTGCTCTCAAACCTCTGCCAAACAACATCACATAGTGTACCGATGGCTTAAAACGTCGCTTCAAATGGCAATAATCCCGCTAACTGATGCGCATAGTTTTCCCAAAACTGACACTGCTCTCTCGTCATAAATTCATGGTGTGGCGCTACCTTAGACTGAATAACTCTCCCATCGCAAATTCGCATCCGACCACAGGCACAACTGAAATGCTCGTCATAAAAACGAACGTCAAACGTTAACCCTGGGTTTTGGTCTGACAAAGCAAAAACTATCTCCTTAGGATACGTATTTAGGGTGGTGAATATGATTGGCTCTAAATGCGGAGTTCCTTCATCGCATGCTTCTTGAAACCGAAGCAAATTAATGTAGTCCTCCATATCTACGGGAAAGTCATCTTTCCATGGATTAAAGCATCGATAAGGCACACCGCATTCAAATACATCGCAGGCCCCCCAATGGCGCATCATCCACGGCTCTTTTATAAAGTAATCCGTGGCGTTTCGTATCGCCGCTGGCATCGGGACAATGTTGTTGAAGTCAATTTGACCAAAGTGGTCAACAATATTAAGGTACAGTGCTTTGCACTTCTCTGAATCGCCACTTATGGTCAATTCACTGGTAATTCGATAAGTCATATATTAATTCCTATTTTTATTATTGTTTTTAATCAGGTATAGATAAGACACCTATCATTAGAGAGGCGGAGAAACGCATGCACTCTCTTGACATGAATAGACGTACAATATACTGAATTAAGCTCTGCGCTTTAGCGCAGAACTCGATGGCCTGTTACTGAAAGTTCATATATTGCAGGAGCGGATTCGCTTGTTTGAGCGTCTGACGCTGAGCAAGCAGCTCAGCGACCACCCGTTTTTTATCTTCTCCTATTGCACAGGCAATAAGAAACGCATCGACTTCATGCGACATGAAGCCCACGGCTTTTGGACCCAGTTGTACAGCGGGCGGAAATGTGCCATCATTAATTCGGCGATGTAAGGTAGCTTGAGATAAACCAACGCGTTTTAATACGTCAGCTTTCTTTTCTATTTTCAGTTGATTAATTGGGTGTATAAGCGTCATGAGACGCCTCCGTTTATTTTTATTATTATGACTCAATGAGCCGTTAAAAACATAATATTCGAGTTTTAAAGTGAAAAGCAATCACTTTTTCGTA
>NZ_WXWT01000021.1:0-2921 GCF_009904725.1 Vibrio sp. V43_P6S15P86 | reverse complement strand
CAGGTACTTCACGATTAGCTATAACATCCATTTTGAAAACACCTGCGCTCATATTCGCTCCCCAAGATACGTCACCTTCGGGGCTTATCGCCGTCACATCAGCTCGCGCATCCTGAGGCTTTAAGTTTTCTCCCCATCGAGCACTCTGTAACTTTTTACCTGTTTTCTCATCATAAACAACAGTAAACACGTCCGTGACCTTGTAACGTCTCCCGTCTTTAATCATACCTGTATCAGTTATGTGCAGATCGGTCTTTTCTGCCTCACCTTTAGCAATGTCCCACTTATACACCACACGACCCACCTTACCCGTGCGGTAATAAACGTAGCTGCTGTCTTCCGCCCACAGAAAACCCGGAATACCTGCTAAACGATGCGGTAAGTCAATCAATTTTTGCTCTTTTAAATCAAAAAGATGTATGTCAGGTCCGGAGTTCAGAGCAACGTAACGATTGTTTGGCGAGCGACTGGTTTTGTATCGAGTACTGGATGCCTTTCCAAGGTAGGGTAAATCCGTCACCAAACGCAGGTCCGTACCATCGGTCTTCATACTCCAAACTTTTACACGTCCTTCGTACTCATCGTACATGGGATCTGGTCCATACCCTTGGTCGTTTGATAAGTTTGCCCACGTAAACTGAACGCGTGGCAAATCGTAAGAACTCGCGTCATTTAAATCTTCCCTTGGCCATTCTTTGGCACGATGAATAAAGTAACGAGGAAAATCACGTTGTTGGTATGTCGCAAAGTCAGATTTAAAGATCTCACTTGGCTCCATTGTGTAGTAGTTGTGTTCACCCACGTAAGTGCGGCCGTCATCTTTACAACCCGCTATCGATAAAGCAGCAAGCAACAGTAATAGTATTTTTTTCATGGTTTAACCTAACAATTCTGAAATGGGTACGTTTTCTTCTACAACGACAAGACGTTGGCTACCCGTGGAGAGACTCGAATGAACACCTCGAACAATATCGACGCTTTTGACCTCTTTCGGCGGGAATGCGAACCGCAGCGTCATATAACCATCGTCGTCTTTCATTGCTGAACGAAAATATGACTTGTGAATCCAATCGTGTTCTATGTTACGAAGCCCAAAGAAATCGTCAGGCTGATCTGTCAAAGGCTCGTGAAGGTAACGTATAGAAGGCAATGCGCCTCTTGGAGCCAATTTAAGCCCCGCAATATTGCTTTCTTTATGTTCATTGATGATTCCACTGCCAGTGCCTGTCGATGCGGCACCGGAAACTGGAATAATATTCTCGCCCGCATTATTAAAGCTTTGGGATGAGGAGTATATTTGCAACTCTGAAAGAGACTTAGCAATTGAAGCAGGATCACTCTCTAGCTCAGACAGTTCCGTGTTTGTCAAAGCCAACTCGGAGTAATGGATATAACATTCTTGTGCTTCTCCCGCGACTTTATATGGCACCCAAATATGCGGTAGAGGAACGCCTTGCGCAATACGCAAACCATCTTTGCCAGCTTTATAAGGGCTTAGCACCGTTTTAACAGTGATAGGATCAATATCTAATTCTGGAAAAACAACATCTACTTCCTCATCTACAAGGCGGAATACCCTAGCACCTTGATCAAGGCTTAGATGTCCCGAATACACTTTCTGGCCAGATTGATAAATCTCAAATGCTTCTTCGCCAACATAGTAGTCTGGTACAAGGTTTGCCCCATCAATATTGACATGCCGCGTTTTCATCGAAGATTCAGGATCATTATTTCTGTAGTACTCTAAATCGACATCGGCAAAGTAGCCTTTTGGTGTAACTTCAACCTCTCGCCAAACTTTGTTATTCCAGATTACATAAAAATAACCTTCTGCGACCAACTCATGTCCATTTGGGCCCTCTAGCATAGGTAGTACAGGCACCAACACGTTATCCCACTCATCCATCTGAGTATCTTTATCAACGGGTTGCAGGTCTTCGGCGAGTTTAAGCAAAATTGGCTGAGGCTGGTCAGTGCAAGGGATCTTGATATAGAGCGTTTTGCCCTCAGCTTCGAGATCTTTAAATATCGCGAGGCTGCGGTGTTTGTTTTCTGTATCAGCCTTGCCTACAGTCACTTTTTCTTTTTGAGCTTCGGTTTTTCCCAACATCAAACATGCCGCGTTGCTAGACCACTGCCCTGCAAACTCGACAACGATTTTTTGATCTGGACTTGGCTCAGAGGGGACATGCGTGTAACTACGAACTAAAGCAACATCGTCAGTAACCTGCTTATAACCCGCTTTAAAAGCTTTGCTTTCATTCGAAGCAGATACAGAGTCAACGAGTGATTTAAGTCTAGGGAAGCTTTGCAGCTGAGAGTCCGTCAATGGCGACCGACGTGCAACGGTAGATAATGACACCCAATTGCCTTTTCCCAATTCGATTCTTATCGCAGCTAGCAATGCGCTGGTCGTTTTTTTGGTAGAGATGGAAATCTTTTGCGCCAATTCTTTAGGGAGGTTTCTAAGGATGTCATCTGAATTTCGCAAACGCGAAAGCTGTCCTATACACTCGTCCGGTGTAAGAACATGAGATAGCTCGTTGGAGGATAGCTTCGAGCTAGGTATAAATTTGCAAACTAAATGCATTTGAATTCTCCACAACCAACATCGTAAATATGGCTGCGGTGACAATTAAGCTGATAAGGCTTACAAGTACGATTTGGTCTGCGTATCCTACTTACTTAGCCATTTATTTTCAACGAGATAGAAAAATCGCCCGAAATCAAAAACACCAAAAAAATGGTGACTTTTGCTATCAAAACATGCGATTTGACCACAACAAAAGCCAGTAACATCACCCACTCTGTCAAAATGGTAAAATCTTACTATCTAAAAAAATTTAATTTATGGACTGAAGTTAACAAAAATCGTAGTAACGTGCGCTTCAGGTAAGCACGAGGAAATTCAGAAGTTTATG
>NZ_WXWT01000282.1:0-5596 GCF_009904725.1 Vibrio sp. V43_P6S15P86 | reverse complement strand
CCTGCGCTCTAACGCCCTGTTAAGGTGTGAGCAACGCAATACCGATGCTCCCGCATGCCACCTTAAATACTAGACGCAACGCATAGCAAAAATGCCACGCGTTGCGAATCACTCTTAAACAGTTTGTTAAGCATTTTTCTCTCTAGCTCTTCGATCGGTCTCTTCTGCACTTTTTCTAGGACCTTCTGGAGTTAATTCATATAAAGCTGCTAACTCCCTAGGCTCTGAGATACCTTTTTTAACTATGAAATTTAGTAGTTCAAACATCTTGGATGCGACCTGATCAAAATCGTCCTCACTCATCTCACCAGGATGGACCGCATTGTTCCCTGCAATTCTAACTGTATCTGCCACCTTTACGACGAGGGGAGGAATTACATTTTTTTCAGCTAAGCTTCGGATGTCTTTATTAATATTTTCCCCAGCCTCACCTAAATGTTTACATAACTTTTGAAGTCCAAGTCGAAGAAGTGCGGCTGCAGCCCTAGGCGAGCGAGAAAAAATGCTAGCAGCCTCTAAATAATCAATTTTTACATCATCAGGCATATCCAACTCAGGTTGCGGGGCTGATGATACATCAGGGAAAACCATCACCCCATCTGACACAGAGAAGCCACTGAAGCTTGTTCCTCGCCAAATAGATGCTTTTACTATGTCGGTGACATAGTTCTTCTCATCACTCAGCCTTTCCCAAGTCACATGTGAGAAAGTCCCACAAAAAGGACAGTGAAAGGATTTTTGACCAAATTTTGGTGCTATGTACTGCATATTATTCTCCAGATGCTTAACGCCCTGTTAAGGTGTGAGCAACGCAATACCGATGCCGCCGCATACCACCTTAATCACATAAACTAACACATAGTAAAAATGCTACGCGTTGCGAATCACTCTTAAACAGATTGTTATGTGTTTACTTTTCTCTATGCCAGTTAGCTTTACATGCTTTGTATTGCTCAGGTAAAAAGCGTTTGGCATCGTCTACAGATGCGTAGTCCGAATCTTGAACAACCTCCCAATTTTCATCGCAACTAAAGCGGTATACAACTGACGAGTTGGGATATGTACAGATAGCTAGGCCAAAAACAGTTTCAGCCACTTCTCCAGACGCAGTTAATATATAACCAAAAGGATTAGATCCAGACCATGCCCATTCAATGACTTCTGCTCCATCTAAAGATCTTGGAGGTGTATTCATATTATCGCTCCTACACATAACGCCCTGTTAAGGTGTGAGCAACGCAATACTGAAGCTCCCGCATACCACCTTAACCACTAAACCTAACGCATAGTAAAAATGCCACGCGTTGCGAATCACTCTTAAACAGTTTGTTATGTGCGCGGCTAAGTGATTCTCATATCTTTTCTGAACGATGCATCACCGTATAGTGAATGCCCAGTTTTGTACATTAATCTGGGATTATCACATTACCGTAAAGATCTTGATTTGTAAGTTGATTCACTTTTTCTAACAAGCTTGCCACCTTAAAATAGGCTGAAGTGTTATCTGCCTTTTTATATGCTAAATCCATGCATCTCGACCTAAGATCTGAAGAGACAACTTTCAGCGCCTCAACTACTTCGGCGTTACTCGGACTCTTTTCTAGGTATTTTTTCCCAACGAAGTAGGCTTTCTCGTACTGTCTTTTCTTCGCTAAGTTCATTATCTCTTCTGCTGACATGAATACATTATTCCTATAAGCACATAACGCCGCATTAAGGTGTGAGCGGCGCTTGGCTATACTTGAGCGAAGCGAAACTGCCAAGCGTTGCGAATCACTCTTAAATGCTTTGTTAGTGGCAAATTACACGCTCGAACTCCCAGTCAACATACCGAAGACTTGAGAAAGTCACAGGTGTACCATATTGACACGGGTTACTAGCAAGCTTTTTCAGACGTGCTTTTTCATCACTACTCAAAGTGCCAAACCATGCCTCACTAAAGTAGGTATTTTCTATATAACTAAACATCAGCTCAATTAGATGAGTTGGCAAGCTTGAGGGATGCACTTCCAACAATGACTCAGCAAACGCTTTACAGCTTTCAAAGTGCTTAGGCCAAGAGAATACAATTGCATGGCCTTCATCGGTTACTAGCGTATTTATTGATATATTCTCAATGAAAGGAGTTGAGGGTTCTAGCGATTGTAACCTTTTACCTTGAACTGTAAATTCCGTGGAAAAACAACCACTAAGAACCACATTTAAGCTACCTTTAAAGTGGAAAGTCATGGAAGAGAAAGAGCTATAGTTTTGTCGAGCAAAATTGTCCGTATAAAATTCTAACGTTTCTTTGAAATCATCGACACCTTTTAGAAACCCACTTTTCATTTCTAATAGCTGAGCTTGTAACATCTGCTGTTCGTTTACGGTCAATCCACGATCTATGTTTTCACCTACAAATGGTAGTCCTTTGATTATGCGAATTTTCTTAAAATACTCCAAAGCATATGAACGATAGCCTGCAACAAAACATTGCTCAGGACTATTAGTAAACTCTTCGTCTTCGATACACGCAAAAAAGGCTTTATCATGTTTAGAGCAAAATCCTTTAAAAGTGGATGCTTTTTTCCACCCTACTGACTCAAGTTCAAAGCCACCTTGGTGAGAGGGAGAAAACGTACAAACATGATTATTACTATCAGTAATACGCTTTAGTGGACCAGATTTTTGTATAGAGTGCGCGTCAATAACCTTTTTGCTACAAGTTTCCTTACTAGCTTGAGGATGGAGGCACTCTTTATGTTGGGTTCTCTTTTTGAACTCACCCAATAATCTAGATAGGCTATATTTTTCTTCCTGGTGTCGTGACAAATGGCACTTCTTGTATTTCTTCCCAGAACCGCACCAACAAGGTTCATTTCTACCAACTTTCATCATACCTACCTTTTGCCACTAACGCCGCATTAAGGTGTGAGCGGCGCTTGGCTATACTTGAGCGAAGCGAAACTGCCAAGCGTTGCGAATCACTCTTAAATGCTTTGTTAGATGCCAGATCGCTGAACCTAATTTAGTAGTGGTAACGACACGAGATTATCGTTATGGCCTGATCATCGACTGCGTAAACAAGCCTATTAGTATCATCAATACGACGAGACCAAAAACCCGATAAGTTCTCTTTCAATGGCTCAGGTTTACCGATGCCCTCAAATGGAGAACGCTTAACATCATTGATGAGTTTATTGATGCGCTTGAGTGTTTTTTTGTCTTGAGTTTGCCAATACAGGTAATCATCCCAAGCGTCATCAGTCGACGACAGTAAACGCTGACTACTACTCATCAATTAACTCTCGTGCTGTTGTTTTACCAGCACGGTACTGTGCTATAGAACGGTTTAAGTGTTCAGCGTTTTGAGGAGAGCGTAGTAAGTGCACTGTCTCCATAAGGCTATTGTAGTAATCTAAGGACATAACCACAGCATCTTCAGAATCACGACGTGTAATAACTGTTGTATCAGCGTCATTAACTACACCGTCCAAAACAGCTTTAAGACCATTTCTTGCTTCAGTAAAAGATACGATTCTCATAAGAACCTCCACATGTACGTTTAATGGAACAAGTATAGTCCTCACCACTCCACATGTACAGTAAATTGAACATGCGATATTGATAAGGCAACTAACGCCCAATTAAGGTGTGAGGCACGCAATACCAATGCTTCCGCATACCACCTTAATCACTAAAACCGACGCATAGTAAAAATGCCACGCGTGCCGAATCACTCTTAAATTGTTTGTTAGTACGCTGTTCCAAAACCTTTTGGTTTGCACCAAGATATTGAAATATTGCACGAAACTATACGCTAAAACGCTAAAGCCAAACAGACAACTACCAAACTAGAACTCCACCTCAGAACGCAAGTTGGCTAGAAGAAAAATACGCCAAACTACCCTATTTCGACCAGTCTCAAATTAGCAAAGGATTCAGTCACCGAACTTTGACAACCACACCAAAATACGGAATTGAAGGCTAAAAAGCCAACAACACAAAAGAAACAGCACCAACGAAATAGCCCAAAAGTTAGAAACCGTAAACGGTGAAATCGACGCGAACACTCCGCACATAGTGCCACCGGAAAGAACGTGAAAGGCATGCCCGTTCAGGTGTAAAACTTGGAAAAGGAACCAATAAACACTGAAACTTTTAACCTTTGATACCAATCCCGTACTAACGCCCTGTTAAGGTGTGAGCAACGCAATACCGATGCCGCTGCATACTACCTTAAACACTAAACGCAACGCATAGTAAAAATGCCACGCGTTGCGAATCACTCTTAAACAGTTTGTTATACGTTTTTTTGACACAGCCTTTCTCTAAGTTCATCCGGATGCATTGCTGGATTATGCCTATGTACCATTGCGTGACAATTTGGGCACAACGGCACTAAGTCTTTAACTGGGTCTAATTCATACTCACGCTTAATATTCGCAATCTGAACAATGTGATGGACGTGAATAAAACCTTTTCCTATTTCCCCATAAACTTCGGCGAAGTCGAAATCACAAACCTTACAATTGTAACCATGAAAATCTAGGCATTTTTGTCTTGCTGCTGAGTTTCGCTCATAGGTGTTAACTGTAACTTGTTTAGTTGAACCCTCTATGAAGGTTTGACCATTAAGATCTTCTAGATCATTTTCTGGCTGTCGGACTTCACTATAAATGCCGTCTTTCCAGAAACCGACTATGGTTTCGACTTTGCTACCGTGTGGCTTTTGATATACATAGCCATTAAATTTGTAATCAAACCCAACGTAGCGATATTGCCCGCTTTCAATACGGATTAAGAACTTTCGTTTGAGCATTCCCGACTTGTCTATGCCATTATTGGTTCGATTATAACAATAGTCAGATGGCAGCACTGAGTTAGGGTTTGCTCCGTAAGCCTCAGCCATCAAGTTCTTAATTTCAGTAGAACTAAAGAACTCTTGCCCTGATTTCGCTAATAGTTCTTCTACTTGTTCTAAAATAGCCATTTAATCCTCGAAATCTCCAAAACGTATAACGCCTTGTTAAGGGGTGAAGCACGCAACACCGACGCTACTGCATACCACTTTAATCACTAAAACCAACGCATAGTAAAAATGCCACGCGTGCTGAATCCCTCTTGAACAATTTGTTATACGCGTTCTAGCGGTTGTACTTAACCTTATTCAAAACTTCTTTTAGTTCATGCGTTTTCTCAAGGTTTACACCGTGAATATTGGCTAAAGCACAAACATAATACAAGACGTCATATAACTCTTCTCCGATTGAACCTTTAAGTTCATCTAGCGTTGGTTGCCCACTTTTACCTTTGCGAATAGATTCCGATAATTCGCCAACTTCTTCGATTAGTTTTAAAAAATAGTGTTCAGATTGCTCTGGCGCATAATCGAATTCTTTTATATGACTTTGTAACTCAGATAACTTCATAACGTCCTTTTTGTATCATTTTCCATAAAGCGTATAACGCCCAATTAAGGTGTGAGGCACGCAATACCGATGCTACCGCATACCATCTTAATCACTAGAACCAACGCATAGTAAAAATGCCACGCGTGCCGAATCACTCTTAAATTGTTTGTTATACGAATTACTCCAGCTGCCAAATCTCTGTA
>NZ_WXWT01000121.1:0-2941 GCF_009904725.1 Vibrio sp. V43_P6S15P86 | reverse complement strand
TGCGCTTGCATGCCACGACAGGAACAAGCAAGAAAACAAAAGTAAAACGAGTGACTTATTCACATTTGCACCATTAAAAAAGGGAGCCGAAGCTCCCTTATCCGTTGATTAGTGAGTATTGATGCCACTCACAAAGCCGTGGAGGAATGCCCCCGCAAAGGCAACACCTAGAACGATAGCGAGAACATCTCCAAGTAAATTACCCGATAAAGGAGGCATAGAGGTGAGCCGTTATTTACGCAAGAAGCCAACAACCATTGTCACACCAAAGCCCAGTGCTGCCATACCAATCAGACCCGCCACAACCAGTGATACGTTAGCTTGACCACCGGATACCGCAGAGTTGATTGCGCCCGTGATATCGACTTCAGCGAACGCCGGAGAGACAGACGCGACCATAAGAGCAGCGCCAGCTGCGGTTTTTTTGTTTACGACTGCGTGTTTTACGTTATTTACAACAAGTTCTAGTTTTTTCATAAGATTTACCTTTTACTCATAAGGCGAACAACACGACCCACCCAGTGACCAACGACCATGTTGATCAAGAGCACGCCACTGACATACAGGAACAAGTCACCGTTGAATAGGACTGGTTCCTTATATTCTTGGTAGTCCACCGCCGAAATCAGCACGTATTCTTGGCAATCCGCAACAGGCGTTTTTGTTGCTTTCAAATTGCCATACTGGTTAACGACGGTGACGCATAC
The DNA here is from genome assembly GCF_009904725.1 of Vibrio sp. V43_P6S15P86. Taxonomy (NCBI): domain Bacteria; kingdom Pseudomonadati; phylum Pseudomonadota; class Gammaproteobacteria; order Vibrionales; family Vibrionaceae; genus Vibrio; species Vibrio sp. V43_P6S15P86. Next base: position 2,234 of record NZ_WXWT01000121.1, on the reverse strand, counting down.
AGACATTTTTTAGCCTTGAACTGTTTTCATTGAAGCTTCAAAGTGCTTCTTAATTTCTTGGTCGACTGGAATAAGCTCAGTCACGATAGCGCCTGACAATGGGTCTTCTGGGTTAATCTCCAAGCGCAATTGGTATTCACGGCGAGGAACGAGAGCACCAGTGCGCTCAAGAAGCAGGGCATATTCATGGTCAATCATCAACGGTTGATCCCATTGGGGATTCACATCACCCGATTCACCGATAGTGCGGCGTTTGAATTTCTCCGAGTTGATTTCACGTAGAGGACGCGACACGTTTAGTTGAGCACTGTCACCACGTGCTGAGTTCCAAGTGATATCCATGCCAAGTACAAAAACGGATTTAGCCATTTGTTAAGTCTCCAATATGTGAGTCACCAACTTGCCGTAAGTATCGGGGAAGGTGAATTTAGTTCCATCACGGACAAGGGAACCGACCACGGTTTCAATGTCACCCTCATGGAATTCGATTAAAGAGTTCAGAATTTTCCCGTACTGGCGGCGCATCCAGTGCGCAGAGGCCAACAGGTCTAACGCCGCGCGTTTGGTCGGGACAGGTTTGGTATTGAATTTCTTAGCGGTAGAAATCGAGGCTGCGAAATCATTGAGCGCGGCATACGCGCCAGCTGGATTCAGCAACACATCAACATTCCATTTTTTCAGCTCGACTTCAGAGCGATACCAGACAAGACCCGTGTTTGCGAGTTTCTGCTCAAGAGCCTTGTTGTAGATACGCCAGTAAATGCGCGAGGTACGCGAACCAATCGAGTATTGCTCTTTGGTGTAAATCGGTTTGCCGTCTTTGCCGATACTGGCAATGGTCATATCTTCATGAAGCACAGGGCCACGACCACGTTCGGCGGTGCGGAAACAGTCGTCACGCCACGCCTTGTAAGCGTATTCGCAATCAAAAATGCCGTCGTAATCGTCATAGGCCAAGTCAACACGCGCCAAAGTTTGCACACCAAGTACATTGGTCAGCCAGTCATGTAGCGACCACGTAGGACGACGGGCAAATACATGCTTGCATCCCGTTCCGTTGATTTGGAAATGCACCGTGTCATTGTTACCACCGATACCAACGAAGCCGCAGAAGTCCTCACCATCTGGCGAAGTCAGTTTCATGGATTCGGTGTAGAACTGAAAACCCAAACCGCGAGGCGCAGACAACGACAAACCAAGCACTTGATTGGTGAAAATGCGCAAGCAATCTTCTAGGTAGTTGCGGTAACAGATATCAAAGGCTTTGTTGTACGCTTCAATTTCTTCAGACGTCTTAGCGACGGTCGGATTAAACACAGGTGGAGCAGGGAACTTAGGCGCACGACAGTGACGCTGTAACAGTCCTGATTTGGCAAAGCCTTTGTATTCCTCATGCTTGTGCAATCGACGAACCGCATCATGACAATGACGTAAGTCTTTCACAGCAAACGTAAAACACAGGTAATCGATATGAACGCTTTGTTCATCGAACTTTTTGAGGATGTTAGTTGCAGTAGTCATCAAACACCCCCAAATTGATACGTTGTTCAACAGTCGTGTTGGTGATGGACACCAACTCATAAGAAGTGAACTGAGAGGAAGCCCAAGACTCAAGATGAGACATGGATTTAAGCAAATCCCATTCGTCGCAACCTTTGACCAAAACAGACACCGTGTAGTCAGGTAGCAAGTCGTAATAGATGATTTGAGCTTCGTTCATGAAATCGCCTTGACCAGTTCCGAACGACCATCCAAGAGGTCGAATACATTAAATTCTGTAGCGATTAAATACAGAATCTTATGTATCGTCAATACAGCAAATTATGTGTTAAAAGACTAAAATCGGTTTAATGACGTGAATTGAGGATGCTACAAAATGTATACAAACAAGCTGCTCGACGCTTATAAAGACAAGATGAACTACGTTCAATACAAACAAATAGCTCATGACTTGGGTGTAAGCCCGCAAATGATCACTGAAGTTAGAAAAGGTCGAACATTTCTTAACGAGAATCAGATACTTATGCTTGCAGACGTTGTAGGCGAAGACAAAGAAAAGGCTCTGATTGGCTTAGCGATGGATAAAGCAAAAACGCACGAAGCGCAGACACTATGGCAGAACATAGGAAAAAAGTTTAACGGACTTGGATTATCAAGCATTTCAATGGCTTGTGCTGGATTGGCCTTAGTGATTGCAAGTCCACAGGAACCCCTACATCAGTGCGCATTATGGG
>NZ_WXWT01000181.1:0-2948 GCF_009904725.1 Vibrio sp. V43_P6S15P86 | reverse complement strand
AGATGCTGCATTGATTAAAATTAATACACAAAAGCGCTTCCTTACTGAGTTCGTAAATTGTTATAAATAAACGATTACAACGAAAACAAGGAAGACAAACATATGACTATTCGTTTTAGTCAACTTGCCGCTCAAGGGAACACGGCTCACCTATTTATTGACGATTGGAAAATAGATACTCGGCAATCTTGGGGAATATTCAGCGCGGATGGGGATATTGGAGCTCTACTTGGAGACCTTATTTGTGGTGAACTTTCACCAATAAGCGGGAAACTTGAGCTTGATGGGCTGTCCGTTGCTCAAGTGTCATTATCAGAGCAACAGCGATTACTGGAAAGAGAATTAGAAAAGGACGATACAGACTTTCTTGATCGTATCGATCAAGGTAGTACCGTTTACTCACTCATTCAGGAACGCAGTCAAGACGCTGATTTAATAGATCAACTGATTACCGACCTCGACCTAACTCACCTTAAAGACAGTGGCTTTCGTGTTCTCTCTACAGGGGAAACAAGACGAGTGATGTTAGCTCGCGCTTTAGCAACACAGCCTGATTTGTTACTGCTAGATAACCCATTTACTGGTTTAGATATTGCCCATCGAGCAGCTCTCGCTCACCATTTACACTCGCTTTCTCAAACCGTACAGTTACTGGTCACCTTCTCTCGCGAGTCTGATATGCCTGAGTGGATTGATCGCGTTGCGCTTTTCAGTGCAGGAAAGCTGGACAGTACAATGGATAAATCCAGTTGGGATAATCATCCAATCATTGGACAAATTAAATCTCAGTCCGAGCAACAGAGTGAAGAAATGATGAACTTGATACGTCAGCATCAGCACTCGACACACTTCGACAACCCAATATTTGAACTAACAAATGGGTCTGTTGAATACACTGATAAGAAAATCTTTACTGACTTAAACTGGCGAATAGACAAAGGTCAGCATTGGCAGGTCAAAGGCCCAAATGGCTGTGGGAAGAGCACCTTGCTTGGGTTAATCTTTGGTGATCATCCTCAGTGCTACAGCAATGACATTGATATTTTTGGTAAAAAGCGAGGGTCTGGCGAGACAATCTGGGAAATTAAGCAGCACATAGGCATGGTATCTTCAGCGTTACACCTTCAATACCGCGTTAACTGCAGTGCGCTAGACGTGATTTTGTCCGGTTTTTACGACTCCATAGGGTTGTATAACCAACCCACTCGTAAAGAAGTGGACATCGCAAACGAATGGCTCGACATCCTACATATGAGCCAATACCGAAAAACCTCATTCAAGCAATTAGAGTACGGTCAGCAGCGCCTGTTGTTGATTGCAAGAGCCATCGTTAAACAACCAACATTACTGATTTTGGACGAGCCATATCAAGGGTTGGATTTTCTTGGCAGGCGTTTAGTTAAGAATACACTTGAGCTCATCGCCCGAGAGAATTTAAGCCAGCTATTGTATGTATCTCATTACCAAGAAGACCGCTTGGATAGCATCAAGAATGAGCTAGAGTTTGTTTTTGATGACAATGACCAATGTTATCGGGCTAACGTTTACCAATCATAATGACTTCGCTGAGCAAGTTGATCATAAGGTAAAGGCTTGGAGTAAAAATATCCTTGATGATATCGCACTCCCATCTTTTTCAAATGGTCGGCTTGCGCCGTTGTTTCTACACCTTCAGCGATGAGTTGTACTTTTAGCTCTTCCGCAAAGTGAACAATAGCTTTTAAAACAGAAGCACTAAGGCTAGGTATACCAATAGTTTCGACAAAACATTTATCGATTTTTAGGTAATCTATACGCATGTGCTGCAGGAACGCCAGCGAGGTTTGACCGGTACCAAAATCGTCGATTAACACATCAATGCCATGTACTCGCAGCGCTTCGATGCACTTTCTGGCTTCAGCATCAATGAGTTGACGTTCTGTTATCTCTATGCCTAATGAGACGTTATTTCGACTTAACTTCCTGTCAATGAGTTGAATCTTTCTAATCGCGTTTGGCCCAACTAAGTAACCGGGCGGCACATTAATACCAAGGTGAACAGACTGATTAAAGTCTAATTTACTAAAGTCTTCTGCCGCTTTATCGAGGACGTAATCCGTGAGCAAAAAGACCAATCCACTTTGCTCCGCCGCTGGCACAAACTCATCAGGAGAAATGAACCCTTTATTCTGATGTTCCCATCGCACTAGGGCTTCAAAACCAAATAGTTGACCAGTATCGACGTTAATCTGGGGCTGGTAATACAGAGTCAACTCACCTTTCTTTATGGCTTTCTTTAAATCCAGGACCAAGCTTCGATGAGGATCGATAAATTTATTTAACGCATATAAGCAAAGGTAGATAACAAAAATGATTGGAATTGAATACAAAAAATAGGAAAGTGTTCTCTGTTTGACAAATAGATCGCTAGCTTCACTCAAAGCTTCATACTCAAACATTTGCGACGATTTGATGCCAATAGGATTACTTCCCGTTCTCAACGCTTCTTCAGGTGCAACTTGGTCATGAATAAATAAGGCAGAGCGTTTTAAGCGTAAATCGTTATTAAATCCTATCTTCGCATTAAAGTAGTCATGATCAATAATCGTCACCGCTTGATAACCGTGCTCTCCTTCGGTCACGACGAGCAAAAATTGGTCATATACGCTATCCACGTTTCCAAGTGCTAACGCTTGTCCCTCGGGAAATATAATGTGCTCGGCTAACGGCTTAGAAATTACGCCCAGTTTAGAAGAACACGTAATGATCCCATTTTTTACAATCAGCATTTCTTCGATATCTCGTTCAAACATCAAGTTTTGCTGAAGCTCTTCACAGCGTCTAGGATGCAACAAAGCCGTGCGGTTTTCGGTCTCTATTTGGAATAAAATTTCGTCTGCGATTTGAACGTTTTTTTCTAATAGATGATTGAGGTTGTTTTGCACGCTTTCACGAGCTAAATACAAGAC
>NZ_WXWT01000381.1:0-2948 GCF_009904725.1 Vibrio sp. V43_P6S15P86 | reverse complement strand
TTTTAATTTCACGATTCCTCCGGGTTTCAGAGGAACCATCTGACTGAGTGGTTAGGGCTCAACCCTTCTTTAAGGGGCCGTCCCTTTTCCTTGCGAGGAATAAAGCAGAGGTTCTGCTCTATTTCCTAGCTTACTGCTAGCACTCGTAAATCTTATTTTTTACTAAATCGTTTTCTTCTTGATGAACATTGAATCACCATATGAGAAAAAGCGATATTTGTTTTCTACCGCATGCTTGTAAGCATTCATGGTGTTCTCATAACCTGCAAATGCACTCACCAACATGATCAGTGTGGATTCTGGCAGGTGGAAATTGGTAATCAAGCAATCCACAAGCTGATATTCGTAGCCAGGAAAAATAAAGATTTCTGTATCACCAAAGAATGGGACCAACTCAGTCCCTTTTTTCACTGCGTCTTGCGCTGCGCTTTCAAGTGAGCGTACCGATGTAGTACCAACAGCAATAATTCGTCCACCGCGCGCTTTCGTCGCTTTAATTGCTTCGACGACTTCTTGCGGTACTTCTACGTACTCAGCGTGCATATGGTGATCGTTGATGTTTTCTACTTTTACTGGCTGGAATGTACCAGCACCAACGTGCAAAGTGACGTAAGCAAACTCTGCGCCTTTCGCTTTAATTTTCTCTAGTAGAACATCATCAAAATGAAGACCCGCTGTCGGCGCCGCTACTGCGCCTGGCTTCTGGTTATATACGGTTTGGTAACGCTCTTTATCTGCATCTTCATCTGGGCGGTCAATGTAAGGAGGAAGCGGCATGTGGCCGATTTCTTCCAAAATTTCTAATACCGTCTTATCAGCGTTAAATTTCAGTTCAAATAGATCGTCATGACGCGCCACCATTTCTGCTGAGTATTCATCATTCTCGCCAACAATGATGGTTGTACCTGGTTTTGGAGATTTAGAGCAGCGAACGTGCGCGAGGATGCTTTTCTCGTCAAGCATGCGCTCCACCAGCACCTCTAGCTTACCACCCGACTCTTTACGACCAAAAAGACGAGCAGGTATAACACGAGTATTATTAAACACCACGAGATCACCGGGTTGAACTTGGCCCAATACATCAGTAAATGTGCCATCAATTAGCTCTCCGGTATTGCCGTCCATTTGTAATAGTCGGCTAGCGGTACGCTCTGGCTGAGGGTAACGAGCGATAAGTTCATCTGGAAGGTCGAAATGGAAATCTGATACTTGCATGTTACTTGTCTTATATATTGGTCAAATCACGTCTAGGACGACGATAAAATTGCGACGAGTTTTTCGCAGCAGACTAGTATATGTTTACATGCTGCAATAGCAAGCAAATCCCCAGAATATCACTGTAAAAGCCATGATGAAGAGTGTAATAAAACGTGAAAAACCGCGATCACTTGGCATTATTTTTCAGTTTAAGCCGACAGAAATGGAACATTAAAAAGCAAAGCAGCGCATAACGCTGCTTACTCGTTTGGTATTCAAATCGCCCTATCAAACCTCACGCCTTCGCCACCACGCCAAGGGCACGAATAGACCCAATAGCCACAGACCCAGACTGCCACCATCATCATCTGACCCTTTGAAATCACAGTTATTAGTTGCGATACCGTCGTGACACTCTTTATCTCCGCCGACTTCGTTATTAGCCTCTTTAATAAAGTTCGGTGCAATGATGTAGCTACTTGGTGGCACATCGGCAGTAATGTAAGACTGTACCCAGTCGTAATATTGGCTCACCTTGGTGTAGAAACTTGGAATCGTCAAAGAGCCACAAGTTGGAAGAATGAGAGGTCCACCGCTAACAATACCAATCTGTTTTCCCGTAGCCACATCGACCAGCGGCCCCCCACTGTCACCTTTACATGCAGAGTTACCATATTGGGTGTGGCTATCCGGCTCTAATACTCGGTTTTTCGTTGGTAGCGTACAAATTTTGGTTTGGTTTTCTCTTGAGTCGATGATCCCCGGAAAACTGCTGCCAATTTCTAAACGCTCATAACATTTGTCGATGGGTAAAAATGTACTAATGGTGGTTTTGAGCGTATTGGAAGGTTCAGAAGCATCCGGCTGAGTGGTCCCCCACCCAAACACTTGCACATTTTCGACACGTTGATTGGTCAGGTAATTATCGTTCCAATCCGCTGCCAAACGCGCTTCGATACTCTCCATGTCGGCTTTGTTTGCTAAATCAGCAAAGCTCGCATTTGCCACTGGGCGCGTGAGATACAGCAACGCGATGTCTGAGTCTAAACCGGTTTGTATAGGTTTCACGTTACCATTACTGTCGGTCTCAGCTTTTGAAATCCGCGTGTAATCAGGGTGAACCACAACGTGAGACACCGGATAGAAGTTATCAAGCCCTGCTGAATTAAGTTCATGCACATTCGCATTCACCGACAACTCGCCCGGCGGGGTCACATAGTAGCTTGCTTCGTTCGTTCCCTGCCCCATTACCACGCAGTGTGCCGCAGTCAACACCCACTGCTCCGTCAGCATGGTGCCGCCACACAGTGGGAACTCTGCCATATTACTTGCTCGTAAAGTAACGCGGTCAACAGAGTCGGTTAGTTCATCTCCTAACACAATCGCCTGTGCTGATTGCACACTGAATGCCGCCACTGCCAGCGCAATGAGTTTGTTACACGTTGTTCTTTTCATTTAGGTTGCTGTCTTCAATTTGGTAAGCCTGAGCGTATCTTCTTCGAGAGACGAATCTTGGAAAATCCAACGAATAAAAATGTGCGATTCAATTCATTGGATTACCTTGGGTACACATTCAATATCAATCAAAAATGCCAACTGACTCGCACGCAAACCGACTTATTCAAATTAATAAAAACGTCGATAAGACACAGATTACGCAGACAAAAAGAAGCGCAAGTGTATTATGCTATTTAATTGATGAAAAACGAGTTAGCTCCCAGATATACAGAAAAATATTCTCTATATTTAAG
>NZ_WXWT01000294.1:0-2956 GCF_009904725.1 Vibrio sp. V43_P6S15P86 | reverse complement strand
CTCGGAGTTATGGCAACCAGAGATATGAAACCTCTGATAGCTTTGCGGTGTAAAATACTTAATATTTGTACTGGAATCCAGACTTGAGTGATAAAAAACTCTCTAGAGACACAATTTACCGCTAAGTGAGTACCTTTCAAGCACTCCTTAAGATAAATTGTAGCCGTTTTTTAAAAGATTATTAGAAGAACGTAATGAATATCTACACGGATAAAAAAGTGGTCGCTGTTGGCGGTGGTCATGGCTTAGGTCGAATGTTGGCCGCACTACGGGATTTTGGCGGCAATGCAACTGGCATTGTCGCCACAACAGACAATGGTGGCTCAACAGGAAGAATTCGTCACTGCCAAGGTGGAATCGCCTGGGGCGACACACGGAACTGCATTAATCAGCTGATCACAGAGCCGTCGATCAGTTCAATGATGTTTGAATATCGCTTCAAAGGTACTGGCGAGCTTGATGGTCATAACCTCGGTAACTTGATGCTCACAGCGCTCGATAACTTATCGGTCAGACCGTTAGATGCCATCAATCTGATTCGAAACATGTTAAAAGTCGACGTTAACATTCTTCCTATGTCTGAACACCCTTCCGATCTTTCCGCGTTATCCGTGGATGGAAAGTGGGTCACGGGAGAAACGAATGTAGACGAGATGGACACCGATTTACGCCGTCTCGATCTATCACCAGAAGTTCCTGCAACTAAAGAAGCAGTGACTGCACTGGCAGAAGCAGACGCTATTATTCTTGGTCCTGGCAGCTTTTTAACCAGCATCATGCCTCCTTTGCTGTTGCCTGAGCTCGGCAAAGCCATTGCCGCCAATGAGAAAGCAAAAGTCATTTTCGTTGCCAACTTGAGCCCGGAGTACGGCCCAGCCGGACGAATGACCATGGCACAAAAATTAGAATGGTGTGAGCGTGCCTGCCAAGGTAGGAAGATAGACGTGGTTCTAGCAGAGGAAACCGAGCAAGAAGTCTTGAGCCAGTGGAATGTAGTGACGGAATCGTTAGCTTCGTCGAACCGAGATTGGCGTCACGACCGAGATAAACTCAAGCTCGCTATTGAAAGCCAGCTAAGGCTTTCGATTTAAAAAAACGCCCTCTAAAGCTAGGGGATAGCTTCAAGTTTACTCGCTGTCAACAATGAAAAAACCCTTCACGTACGTGAAGGGTTTTGTGTAAGAGCCTCATCAGAACAATGCATTACTGCTGCCAATCACGATAAGCGTCGCGTGTTTCGTGCAAAAGATCGAACATCGTTTTTAACTCGTCTGACTCTTCAGCTAACTCACCTGCTTTGGCTTTTTTATCTATCGACATCGCCAATTGACAAAGACGGTCTGCTCCAAAGCTCGCTGCACTGCTTTTTAACGCGTGACTGATTTCTTTTAGGTAACGCAATCGCTCTGTCCCTTGAAACTGAGATAAATTCTCGATGTAGGTATCCATCTCCCCTAAGAAAATATCGAGTAAAACAGGAACATTATCACTGCCAATCTCCATCGACAGTTCATCGATTTTTTGCTGATTTAATACATTCACACTCATACTTTTTGCCGCTCTTCCTTGCCATTCCAAGCCTGTAACTTGCGGTAAATCGTCGACGGACTGACATCAAGGTATCCCGCCGCTCGGGGGATATTGCCATCACACGCTTCAATCGCTTGCTCTATCGCCATTTTTTCTGTCATCCACAACGGCATAATCTCAGACGCAGTCATCACTTTCGGCTCAATGAATTTCGCCACAGAAGACGGACGGTCAAGCGGTTGATTCAGCGGTGGCGGTAACATATCCAACGTGATTTCTTTACCGTTGTTAAGAACAACGATATTGCGCAGCACGTTTTGTAACTGACGAACGTTGCCAGGCCACTCATAGCTATTAAATCGGTCGATTACATCAGGCGCAAAACGTACGAAGCTTTTTCCTTCTTCGTGCGACATATAGCCTAACAGTGAGTATGCAATTTCAATGACATCTTCACCTCGTTCACGTAAAGGCGGCAAATGCAAAGGAATGACATACAAACGATAGTACAAATCTTCACGGAATCGACCTTCTTGTACCTCTTTCCATGGGTCACGGTTAGTTGCACAAACAAAGCGAACATCCACGCTCTTCATTTTTGATGAGCCCACTTTTTGGAACGTGCCAGTTTGAATAAATCGCAGCAATTTGGTTTGCAAATCTAAGTCCATCTCACACAGTTCATCAAGGAAAAGTGTGCCACCATCCGCTAATTCCGCTGCACCCTGACGATCATTTGCTGCGCCAGTAAAAGCACCTTTCACGTGACCAAACAGCTCACTCTCAATCAAATCTTTTGGAATTGCAGCACAGTTAATCGCAATAAAAGGCTTGTCACCACGCTTGCTTGCCGCATGGATTGCCTCGGCACATACCTCTTTACCCGTACCACTTTCACCAGTGATGAAGATACTCGCTTTACTGCTCGCTGCTGAATCAATCGTGCGGTAAACCTGTTGCATTGTTTGACTACTGCCAATAAAGCCTTGATAACTTTGATTTCCCGGGTTATCAGCCTCGTTTTTTAGCTTAGTCGCTTTACGAATCGCATTGTTAACCGTGACACGTAAACGGTCTGCTTCACACGGTTTGATCAAAAAGTCTTGAGAGCCATGACGCATTGCTTCTACCGCGGTATCGATAGAACCGTGAGCGGTCATAAAAATAATAGGTACGTCTGGATGACTCTTTTTTACAGCGTGTAAAACGTCCATCCCCGTCATATCTGGCAGACGAAGATCGAGCAGAATAAGATCTGGAATTCTATGGTTGAGACTTTCAATGGCATCCCTACCTGTACCGACAATATTGATATCTATACCAAGCGGTGTCAGGTATGAGCGGTACAGTGCCGCAACGGATGCGGTATCCTCAACCATTAAAAGGTAACGAGATTTAGGACCTTCAGATTTTTGTTGCATAACCT
>NZ_WXWT01000141.1:0-2975 GCF_009904725.1 Vibrio sp. V43_P6S15P86 | reverse complement strand
AAAAGTCACTTGTAATTGCAGATTATAGGAGCAGAATATAGCGAAAAATGAGATTTCATTTATGAAGGGATGCTTTTTTAGACTTGTTGTGAGGTGACTTATGAAACTGTTCCTATTACTCATGGCTTCGGTATCTGCTGGTGTCGCATCTGCAGACCACATCCATTCATTTATGTTGGGTCTATCTATTGCTTCTCTAGCGGTAGGGAGCTGTTATTTCTTTGCATTCCGTAGCTCGCGCTTTCCGCAGCTTGCCTTATTCTTACTAATTTGCGGCATGCTTTCTAAGTTGACGATAACGGTTGTTGGTGTGATGTGGGGAATGTCGGCTGAATTAATTACATCTCCAATCGTCTTCGCACTTTCGTATTTATTCTTCTCCCTCGCCGTGACCTACTTATGGTTTAGTTATCGAGAGAGTATTACTAAGATCCCTGATCGATTTAAGTCAGCGTAAATCGTCAAATAAGAAAACATAATGAAAAAACGCCAGCAAAAGTGCTGGCGTTTTTGTTTAAAGCTAAGTCAGTTAGTTTGTTGTGTTTGGCTCGGTAGGGTTTGTCCTGTATTGACTGATACTGTTAGTGGCGGCTCTGGAACTTCTAAGAAGCAGGCGATTACTCTATAGAGTTCTCCTTCCGCAACGGTAACCTTTCCATCCAATTCAATCGCTAATCGACACGCTTTTACGAACAAGCGACGACTTTTCGGTTTGAGTTGCAGTAGGAGCTCTAAAGCAGCGCGATTTAGGCCCCAGTTCTTATTTGCGGGTTGTAACTCTGCATCATTAAAGCCCAAACAGGTTAGGGCGCTGCTAAATGCACGTTGAGCGTCTTCCGGTTGAGAGTGACTAACCCAAGCCAATTCGCGCAGTAGCCAAAACACACTCTCTTTTAATTGCTTTAAAGATTGGAACTGTTTTGTACATCCATACGATTCGAGTAGTTGCTTCTCCAATAAGTTGATGACACACCATTCTGCGAGTGAGTAGTGGTCATCAGTTTGAGAGAGTTCACGTAGCACCTGGCACAGTCTGTTTTTCTGACCCTCACTCAGCGATTTCAAGGCAGGGATGGAGAGTTCGAGTAATGGAAAGCGTAGATGAAGAGGCAAATCATAATCTAGCCATGGTAATAATTGTGCTTGAGACACATTTGGGATATGACTTTTTATCATCTCTCGCTGGAGTTCACTGCCATCAAATATCAAGGCAAAAGCAATAAAGCGCGCACTGTATGGTTCACGAGCGATGTTGACAAGTTCGGAAGGAAGTTGGTTAAGTAGCTGTTGACCTACTTCGCTGAGTTCTGCGGTGGTTGGTTTCTCCGGTTGTGTCGATGTCCCTGATGTGAATCCACTAACGTTATCATTCTCAAAGCTTGTCGTTGGACGATGCGAACTTTGAGAAAAACTTCCATCCCAACCAGGTTCAATTCGGCGAATCCGTTCTTCTAGTGGAGGGTGAGTGGCAAATAGGCCAGAAAAGCCGGAGAGTTTGCTTTGACCAAACATCATATGGCTCATCTCATCGCTTGCTTTTGTATTCAATGAAGAACCCGCCATATGACTACCAATTTTCTTGAGTGCACCAGCAATGCCTTGATCGTTTCGAGTAAATTGAACGGCACTGGCATCAGCGAGAAATTCACGTTGACGAGAGATTGCAGCTTTGATCATCGAGCCAAACAAGGTGCCAATCCAGCCCAGAACCAAACAGATAATCGCAATCAGCATGATAACCGCAAAGCCTTTATCGGAATCGGAAGAACTTCTTGATACGCGGCTCGTATGATGAGTGTTATCTAAGACCAAGTGTCCAAAATGTGCAATGCAAGTGATGCCAAACAGTACGCCGATAAGACGCGTATTCAAACGCATATCTCCGTTTAAGATATGGCTGAATTCATGAGCAATGACACCTTGTAGTTCATCTCGCGTGAAGCTATCCAGTGCGCCTTGTGTGACGCCGATGACGGCATCATCAATGCTCATGCCTGCTGCGAAAGCATTGATACCACGCTCTTCCTGCATCACATAGACGGGAGGAACCGGAATACCAGATGCAATTGCCATCTCTTCCACAACGTTGAGCAGTTGTCTATGTTTTGCATCTAAGGTGTTTGAGGAAATCAGCTTGCCACCTATGCTCTCAGCAACCCCTCGGCCTCCATTGGAGGTAAGGGCGGATAAGCGAACCATTGAACTTATTGCAACAACCAGCAATACACCAGCAAAGCACAACAAGACGTAGGTAAGTGCGGTTTCTTGATCAAAACTTTCGCCTGTTACTCCGTAATAGATACCAATCGATAATACGCTTAACAAACCAGTGATGGTGACAACTGCTAAGGAAAACAGGAACACCAAAAGCCCAGTGCGTTGACGCGCGGTATCTTGATGGTCAAAGAAATTCATTAGAACTCAACCTTAGGGGCCGCTTGTATTTCAGCACTGTCAGAAAACTCTAACAGTTTGCCATCTTGGAATCCGAATGCGTTGGAAAACAACACTGGCGGGAACGTTTGTTTGTATGTGTTGTAGCTGGTTACCGCATCATTAAATGCTTGGCGAGCAAACGCAACTTTGTTCTCAGTGCTGGTTAATTCTTCTTGAAGCTGACTCATGGTTTCATTCGCTTTAAGCTCAGGGTAGGCTTCCACTACAACATTAAGTTTGCCCAACGCACTTTGCAGCATGCCTTCCGCTTGGTTTAGTTGGCTAATTGCCGCATCACTACCAGGCGCGTCACTGGCTGCTTTCAGGCCAGCAATTGCTTGATTACGAGCTTGGATGACACGTTCAAATGTTTCTTTTTCGTGTTCCATATAGCCTTTTGCAGTATTAACTAAGTTCGGAATCAAATCGTATCGACGTTTTAATTGAACTTCTATTTGAGCGAAGCTGTTTTTGAAACGGTTTTGTAGAGTAACGAGCTTGTTGTAGATACTGACGGCGTACACCACAATGAGCAGGAC
>NZ_WXWT01000087.1:0-2990 GCF_009904725.1 Vibrio sp. V43_P6S15P86 | reverse complement strand
GTTCAGAGCATTCATTCAAACAGTTCTTCCCCATACGCAAACGCGATGGGCCTGTGCAGAAGTCTACGAATAACAAAAATACGGCAAGCAGTATTTGTCGAAACGCAAACTTTGCGCCCCCTAGCTAGGGGTTCATAATTACTGTAATGCGAAATCTGGAGGCGCATCGTGCATCTAAGTCCTAACGATTCAAATCAATACCGCTACATTACCTTGAGCAATGATCTGCGTGTACTGCTGATTCATTCCGAGACAGCTCAACAATCAGCAGCTGCTCTAGCAGTGAACGTTGGACACTTCGACGACCCAAACGATCGCCAAGGTCTGGCACACTATTTAGAACATATGCTTTTTTTGGGTACGGAAAAATACCCTAAAGTGGGCGAGTTTCAAAGTTATATTAGCCAGCATGGAGGAACAAATAACGCTTGGACGGGTACTGAGCACACTTGTTTCTTTTTTGATGTTACTCCGAATGCCTTTGAAAATGCCTTAGATCGATTTAGCCAATTCTTTACCGCACCATTGTTTAACGAAGAAGCTTTAGACAAAGAACGCCAGGCTGTCGACTCCGAATACAAACTCAAACTTAATGACGATTCTCGCCGCCTGTATCAAGTCAATAAAGAAGTCATCAATCCAGAGCACCCTTTCTCTAAGTTCTCAGTCGGCAACCTAGATACATTAGGTGACCGAGAGGGTAAGTCCATCCGCGACGAAATTGTCGAGTTTCACCACTCTCAATACTCTGCCGATCTCATGACGTTGACGCTCTTTGGGCCACAGTCGCTCGATGATCAGCAAGCGTGGGTAGAAGCCATGTTTGCCAATATCCCAAATCACCACCTTCGTGGAAAATCGATTGATGTCCCCATTAGCACCAAAGAAAGTACCGGGATTTTAGTTCAAGTTGAACCAATCAAAGAATTTCGAAAACTCATTCTCACCTTCCCAATGCCAGGGATGGATAAGCACTACGGCTTGAAACCACTCTCTTACTTCGCGCATTTACTCGGCTATGAAGGCGAAGGCAGCTTAATGCTCCAGCTAAAAAATGAAGGCTGGATTACGTCGCTTTCTGCGGGAGGCGGCGCTAGTGGTAGCAACTATCGAGATTTTACGGTTAGCTGCACACTCACCCCGCAGGGTCTCAACCACGTTGACGACATCATCCAAGCGGTTTTTCAATACCTCTCGATGATCAAACAAGACGGCCTAGATGAATGGCGCTATCTCGAAAAACAAGCGGTGCTTGAGTCGGCGTTTCGTTTCCAGGAACCATCTCGACCAATGGATTTGGTTAGCCACCTTGTTATCAATATGCAGCATTATCAGCCAGACGATACCATTTATGGCGACTACAAAATGGCGGGCTATGATGAACAACTGCAGCGTTCGTTGCTGCAATACTTAACCATCGATAATGTTCGCGTAACCCTGATTGCAAAAGGACTGGAATACAACCGTACTGCCGAATGGTACTTTACTCCGTATTCCGTCACGCCTTTTAGTGATGAGCAACGCCGCTTCTATCAACAAATCGATCCAAGCTGGCAGTTCGTCTTACCAGAAAAGAACCCTTATATTTGCTACGATCTCGATCCCATGCCGTTCGAAAATGGTGGTTCACTACCAGAGTTAATTGAAGATCTCGAAGGCTTCCGACTTTGGCATTTACAAGATGATGAATTTCGCGTGCCAAAAGGCGTTGTATATGTCGCTATCGACAGCTCTCATGCTGTTGCATCACCGAAGAACATTGTCAAAACTCGCCTATGTGTCGAGATGTTCCTCGATTCGCTAGCAAAAGAAACCTATCAAGCGGAAATCGCAGGGATGGGTTACAACATGTATGCTCACCAAGGCGGGGTTACCTTAACTCTCTCAGGGTTCAGCCAAAAACTGCCTCAATTGTTGGAAATGATCCTGCACCGTTTTGCTTCTCGAGATTTCAGCCCTGCACGCTTTGAAACCATCAAGCAGCAACTGTTACGTAACTGGAGAAATGCTTCACAAGATCGTCCTATTTCGCAGCTATTTAACGCACTTACAGGGCTACTTCAACCCAATAACCCGCCTTTCGCAACCTTAGTCGAAGCGCTAGAAGAAATCGAAGTCGATGAACTCTCAGTATTCGTAGAATCAATTCTTGCAGAACTGCACGTTGAAATGTTTGTTTACGGAGATTGGCAGCGTCAACAAGCGCATGACATGGCGACGACCTTAAAGGATGCCCTAAGAGTAAAAGAGCAGCGTTATGAAGAGGCGCTCCGCCCACTCATCATGCTGGGAAAAAACGGCAGTTTTCAACGTGAAGTACATTGTAACCAGCAAGATTCGGCGGTCGTTATTTACCACCAGTGTGAGGACATTGAGCCTCGTAGCATTGCTCTATACTCATTGGCGAACCATCTCATGTCGGCAACATTTTTCCACGAGATCCGCACAAAACAGCAATTAGGTTACATGGTGGGCACTGGCAATATGCCACTTAACCGTCATCCGGGTATTGTGCTTTATGTGCAGTCACCCAATGCAGCACCTGCCGAGCTGGTTACCTCAATCGATGAGTTCTTAAATGCCTTTTATATGGTGCTGTTAGAACTGAACGATTACCAGTGGCACAGCAGTAAGCGCGGCTTGTGGAATCAAATAGCGACGCCGGACACCACACTGCGAGGTCGTGCTCAGCGTCTTTGGGTTGCAATAGGAAACAAAGACACCGAGTTTAACCAACGTGACAAGGTACTTGCTGAACTGAAGAAATTGACCCGAGCAGACATGATTCGCTTTGTCGTTAATGAGTTGAAACCTCGCACGGCAAACCGATTGGTCATGCACTCTCAAGGGCAATCGCATTCGGACGCTCCGCGCATCCACTTAGGGCAAGAAATTGGATCGATTGAAGAGTTCCAACTTAGGCCAAAAGATTGCGGCTTAGGATGATCTAATTGCGCAGTAATAAAATTATCGATTAGTAAGTATATACC
>NZ_WXWT01000015.1:27735-34486 GCF_009904725.1 Vibrio sp. V43_P6S15P86 | reverse complement strand
AAACGAGGCATGCCGTCTCCTAATTATTGTTCGCATAACGTTTGATTGCTATGCCCTGAGGTTTATATCTACATTATATAGACAAAAAGTGCAGTTTTCGCTGCACTTTTGTCAAATGTTTGCTAGGTAAATCAGCACCTTGTCACATTCTCTCTACTGAGACAATGTAAGATTACCGTTTACCTTACGCTTCCATCTCTTGAATTTTCACTTTCCAAGTGTCTGGACCGATTTGGTGCGCGTTAACGCCATTTGAGTCTACAGCCACTGTTACTGGCATATCTTCAACTTCAAATTCGTAAATCGCTTCCATACCTAAATCTTCAAATGCGACAACGCGAGCTTTCTTGATCGCTTTCGCAACCAAGTACGCAGCACCACCGACAGCCATTAGGTAAACCGCTTTGTGATTCTTGATAGATTCAACCGTTGCAGGGCCACGCTCAGCTTTACCGATCATGCCCATGATGCCGGTCTTTTCTAGCATCATGTCGGTGAATTTATCCATACGCGTAGATGTTGTTGGGCCAGCAGGACCAACGACTTCATCACCAACTGCATCGACAGGGCCTACGTAGTAAATGAACTTACCGTTGAGATCTACGCCTTCAGGTAGACCTTCACCATTATCTAGCATGCCTTGAATACGTTTATGCGCAGCATCACGACCAGTCAGAATTTTACCTGATAGAAGAACCGTTTCGCCTGTCTTCCACTCTTGTACTTCTTCTTTAGTAATTGTGTCTAAGTTTACGCGACGCGTATTTTCGCCCGCTTCCCAAGTGATGTCTGGCCAATCTTCTAGTTTAGGTGGTGTTAGCTCTGCTGGGCCGCTGCCATCAAGTGTGAAGTGTACGTGACGAGTCGCCGCACAGTTCGGGATCAAACAAACAGGCTTAGAAGCCGCATGCGTTGGCGCCGTTTTGATTTTGACGTCGACAACAGTCGTCAAACCACCAAGGCCTTGCGCACCGATACCAAGTTTGTTCACGCGATTGAAGATATCAAGACGAAGTTCTTCTTCTGCGTTTTGTGGGCCACGGTCAATAAGCTCTTGAATATCGATGTGTTCCATTAGAGATTCTTTTGCCAATACTGCTGCTTTTTCAGCCGTACCGCCAATACCAATACCAAGCATGCCTGGTGGACACCAGCCCGCGCCCATTGTTGGTAGCGTTTTCTCTACCCACTCAGCAATATCGTCAGATGGGTTTAGCATCACCATCTTAGTTTTGTTTTCACTACCGCCGCCCTTCGCTGCGATCTGAATTTCAACTTTATCGCCCGGAACCATGTTGATGTGTACGACAGCAGGCGTGTTGTCTTTGGTATTAATACGTTTACCGGCAGGATCCATAAGTACTGACGCACGCAACGGGTTGTCTGGGTTCGTATACGCTTGTCGAACACCTTCATCTACCATCTGCTGAACCGTCATGTCGGTTGAGTCCCATTGCACGCCCATACCGATGTTGACGAAACACGTCACGATACCAGTATCCTGACAAATTGGTCGGTGACCTTCTGCGGACATTCGGGAGTTAATTAGGATCTGAGCAATCGCGTCTTTAGCGGCTTGGCTCTCTTCGCGGTGATAGGCTTTTTCAAGAGCTTGAACAAAGTCTAGCGGGTGGTAGTAAGAAATATACTGTAGCGCATCAGCGACACTGCTGATCACATCCTGCTTGCGTATTACCGTCATTACATGCCTCGTTATAGTTATGCTTCCATTATTAGCTTGGCTTCAATCGTGTTTGTTGAGCTTATTGCTCTTTTGAGCTTCGTTTTTTATAAACAATTGTCGAACGGCTGATATCGACACACGAAACGCTGAAGTCGCCTACTTGTAAACCATCTCAAAACCCTATGAATAGAGGGAGTTTGGCTATACAGAGGAATATGATACTCTTGCTGCCCATGACATGCCATGCAGTGAACGATCTCTTTGTCACAAATTACACAAATGAACAACATGGACAATCAATTCATTGATTTTAAAGCTCTGGAATACGCACCAGAGTTTGCTCTTCACCTCTTTTCTCGCATTCAACACCTGCCTTGGGCGATGTTGCTGCGTTCTGCATCAGAAACGCATATCGATAGCCGCTTCGATGTGTTGGTTGCCAACCCAATTGCAACGTTAGAAACCACTGCCGAAAGCACACAAGTTGAAACGCCATCGAATGCCTATTCAACTCAAGATGACCCATTCGCGCTGCTTCATCAGTTGCAAGAACAGTGGCTTCCTCACGTTGAGTTAAATAAAGAATTGGATTTGCCTTTTGTCGGCGGAGCGCTCGGTTACTTCAGTTACGATTTAGGTCGACACGTAGAAACGATGCCAGAACTGGCCGAAAAGGATCTCAACACGCCGGATATGGCGGTAGGTCTTTATGAATGGGCCGTCGTTGTTGACCACAAGCTTAAAAAAGCCTGCCTAGTCGGTCAGAATATCGAGCAAGCTTGGCAATGGTTAGACGAGCAAGAAGCAGAGCAAAGCGTAGACTTCGCTCTGTCTGGTGATTGGCAGTCAAACATGACGAAAGAGAGCTACGCTACTCGCTTTGACAAGGTGCAAGAATACTTGTTGAGCGGTGACTGCTATCAGATCAATTTGGCGCAACGTTTTAACGCACCGTATCAAGGCTGTGAGTGGCAAGCGTATCTAAAATTAGAGTCCGCCAACCAAGCGCCATTTTCCGCTTTTATCCGTATGCCAGAGTCTTCGATTTTGAGTATCTCTCCAGAGCGCTTTTTAGAACTCAAAGATCGTGTCATTGAAACGAAACCAATCAAAGGTACTCGCCCACGCAGCGAAGATCCAAAGCAAGATAACGCTAATGCCCATGACTTGCAGACAGCGGAAAAAGATCAGGCCGAAAACCTAATGATTGTCGATTTGCTGCGTAATGACATTGGTCGAGTTGCATCACCAGGTAGCGTTCACGTGCCAAAGCTGTTTGAGATTGAAAGCTTCCCCGCAGTGCATCATTTGGTGAGCACCATTCGTGCGAAGTTGGATGAGCAATACTCTCCTGCGGATTTGCTGCGAGCGTGTTTTCCAGGCGGTTCAATTACCGGCGCACCTAAAGTTCGCGCAATGCAGATCATTGAAGAATTGGAGCCGCATCGACGCAGCGCGTATTGCGGCAGTATTGGCTACATTTCTCGCCATGGTCGTATGGATACCAGCATCACCATCCGCACTCTCGTAGCGGAGAATCACAAACTGTACGCTTGGGCAGGCGGCGGCGTCGTTGCAGATAGCGATTGCGCCTCTGAATATCAAGAAACGTTGGATAAGCTCTCAAAGATTTTGCCGGCGCTGCAATAGTAGGTTTCGCCAAATGGCAACGGCCTATGAATCCTGCTAACGAAAACAAGCAAAAACGCCTCCAGTACGGATAATGCCGCTCGTTTAACAGCGAGTGGGCATATTTCTGTATCTCGTAATCCTGTACAGCGACAAAGGAGCGTGATGTAGGCTCTTCTATTCAAGCACTTTATGGTCAAATTTGTTTCATTATCCGCTCAGCGTGCTGCTAATAGATTCTTAGTCTCGCCAAGGCTCGCTAGAATGACCTAAAAAACATCGTTAAATGATCGGCATTATCTCCAGTATGGAGCGTTTTTTGTGTGTTTTATTTACAGGTATTTTGGCTTTTAGCCGCTGGCTAACAAGAGTCCGTTTTTTTAAGAGGCAGCGTCTACTGCTCAAGCCACTTACACATGATCTGTTCAATATCGGTTGCGGTGTACGGCTTAGTGAGGATGTCGTCCATGCCTGAATCAATGCACTTTTGACGCTCTTCGATGGTAGTGCCAGCGGTTAATGCAATAATAGGATGAGTAAAGCCACGCTCTCTCAGATACATCGTCGCCTCATAACCGTCCATTTCTGGCATTCGGCAATCCATAAATATCAGATCGTAATCTTTGTTTTTCACCGCTTCTAAGGCTTCTTTCCCATTGGCTTTTAAATCAGGCGTAATGTCGAGTTTTTTCAGCATTTGAGTAACTATCACTTGGTTCATTCTGATGTCATCAACCACCAATATTGAGCGTCCTGCCAAATCACTTCGCTCTATAGTAGCTAATTCCCCCTCTGCTGCGCCTTGGGCTTGCCCCTCCTTTAGAGGAATAGAGACTTTAAAGGTGGTACCTTTGCGTTCTTCACTTTCAAAGCTAATCTCGCCCTGCATCAAATCCACTAGATTTTTACAAATCGCAAGGCCCAAACCTGAGCCTTCAAAACTGCGCTTCGCCGAGCGATCTACTTGCACAAATGGGTCAAATAATGAGGGCTGCGCTTCTATCGGGATGCCAATACCCGTGTCTTCAACCTCAAAATGCGCAATACCGTTTATCCACTCCACTCGCAGCACCACCCCACCCAAATGAGTAAACTTAATAGCATTGCCCACCAAGTTGACCAAGATCTGTGTAATTCGCTCTAAGTCACCAACTAAAAACTCGGGAATACCGAGCTTTTTATCGATGGAGAAATGAATTCGCTTTTCTGCTGCTTTAGCTGAAAATACGCCCATGATGGCTTTTTCAAGCTCTTCCCAAGCAAAGACCTTATCGATGATTTCCATCATACCGGCATTCATCTTGCTGAAGTCGAGAAGATCGTTAATGATGACCCTCAACAAGTCTCCCGATTGAGTCAAGTTGTTTAGGTAATGGCGTTGCTCTTCACCTAACTGTGTTCGACTTAGTAGTTCAGCACTACCTAATACGCCATTAAGAGGTGTACGCAACTCGTGGTTAATCATGGCGACAAACTCTTTCGTCGCTTTTTCCGATTCCTCTGCCCGCTTTCGCAGTTCCACTTCTCGCTCTAAACTCAAATGACGGCCAATGACCCCATGAACCAAATCCGATACCAGCTCCATCTGTTTGGAAATAAAAGACTGATCGATTTGATCCAACTGAACAGAGAAGATCAACTCCCCTACTGTTTGCTTGTCAATGATGATAGGCAAATGCAAGTTCTCCCCCTGCCAATTGGGGACAGTCTTAATCGTATTCTCATGGCGAAGCTGTAAATGACCAAAATGATGTCGGCGCAAAGAAGAAAGTTTTGTGGAATCAAGATGTAAGTAAGCCGCAGAAATGATTGAGTTCGAAGTGAGCTGCTCAATAAAACTAGCAATCATGGCTTCATCAAACGTGCTCGACAAAAAAGTTCGACCAAACTTAATCAGCGTCGCGTCAACTTTCTCTTCGAACTCAAACTTGCGTAAATCCTTTTTTGATTTCAACTCAAGCTTTTTTAAAGCAACACTTAGCTGTTGAGTAGATTCATAAAGTTCGAAGCTCTTCTGCTCCAATAACCGCTCAGCTGCTTTTCTTGATTCGATTTCTCGTTTGAGTTTCCTTTCTAGCGAGGAACTTCCTGTCATATCGTTCTTATTGTGCCTCTAACCAAAAGCGGACCTGGCTACCATCTTCTGACTGGTTTTGGTGTTTGATATGAATAACTTCACCAAAGTGCGCTGCGCAGCCTTTTATTAGACCTAAACATACGTGAGACATGCACCGCGCACTCCGATAATCAAACACCATGTTTGATTGAGTCTCGCTGATAAAATCAAACTGAGGAGGATTAGCATCTGGGTAGAGCTTTTTGACCTCGACATGAATAAAATCTTCAACATGGCGAACAAATTGAAATGTCGTTTCACACTGCTGCAAACTGGCATGACTAGGAATCGAGCGAAGTAAATTCAAAAAAACGCACTCTCCAAATACTTCTTGCAGTTGTTCAGGCGGAATACCAGATACTTTACTGAGATTCACAATCAATTTAACCAAGTCTTTATGATCGTAACTGCCAACTGCCGTATAAATCCCTTCGTCATTAGAAAGATCGAGCACTTGGTCTAACACATCGAGACCAAACTTCTCTTCCACTAACTCCATGAACTCGGTGAAAATAATCCCTTTCATTAGTCAATACTTGCCCTGTGGTGACCTCTTAAAATAAAGAATGGTTTATAACCTTATAAGTTTCAAATTATTATACCCAAGCAGAGTGAGACACACGACACAAAGCAGGGAAAGAACCAATGGACGTGCTTTGGTATTGCCGTACTACTACTTTAATACCGTACCAACGGCGATAGCACCGCGCCTCTTGCGGCCATTGAGTATAATAAATAGTGGTTAGGCACAATAAATAAGGATTTGGTTTGGTTATCGACAAAACTCAATTACTGCAAAACTTTCAATTTCGGCTTCCAACGGGTTACCACAAAGAGTCCCTCGCGCGACTGAAATGGATGAAAGGAAAATCACTGCGAGACGCAGCAGTCTTAATTGGTTTTGTAGAGCGCCCGGAGGGGCTACAGGTCATTTTGACAAAGCGAGCAGCACACTTGCGTCATCATCCGGGACAAATCAGTTTCCCCGGCGGTAAGTTTGAGCAGGAAGATCATCATCTAATCAATACGGCATTAAGAGAAACCAAAGAAGAGATCGGCATAGAAGATGAACATATTCATGTATTTGGCCAGCTTCCAACATTGCCAACGATTAGTCAGTTTAATGTGACACCGTTTTTGGCCTTTATTTCTCCTGAGTATAAAACGCATATTGACCCAAATGAGGTGGAGTCCGTTTTTGAAGTTCCTGCCAACCACATTCTGAATCCGACAAAGTTGTACAGCACCAAGTTTGACCTAAAAAACAGCAGTCATCGTGTATTTGCTATCCCATATAGACAGCATTTCATCTGGGGCATGAC
>NZ_WXWT01000015.1:0-27714 GCF_009904725.1 Vibrio sp. V43_P6S15P86 | reverse complement strand
CAAACGCTTGCGGTGAAATAAATTTATACAAACAGCTCTATTGATAAGTTTTTCTAATTTTACTCATTAGCAGAAATCACGAGTAGCACATCATTTTCGTGATAAAAAGCAGGTTTTTGACATATCATTCAATAAGCGTAAGCAATAAATGATTTAGATCTAATTTTCCTAGTGTAAAATCTTGCAAAATTACTCCCGACTTATTTCCTGTTCCCAAAATGAGTAACTAAAAAATGAATACAACTACTTCTGCGGTTTCTACCGCACAATCGTCTAGTAAGTTTTCTTACAAAGACTTTACCTGGTGTCTGTCCCTTTTTGGTACGGCAGTAGGTGCCGGTGTACTATTCCTTCCTATTAAAGCAGGTGCAGGTGGCTTTTGGCCATTAGTAATCCTAGCCCTAATCGCAGCACCAATGACTTGGTTCGCACACAAATCTTTAGCTCGCTTCGTTCTTTCTGCGAAAAACCCAGAAGCGGACATCACTGACACAGTAGAAGAGCACTTTGGTAAGACCGGTGCAAACCTTATTACGTTCGCTTACTTCTTCGCTATCTACCCAATCGTACTTATCTACGGTGTTGGTATCACAAACACGGTTGACTCTTTCCTAGTTAACCAAATGGGTATGGAATCTATTCCTCGCTGGCTACTTTCCGGTGCACTTATCGCTGCAATGACAGCGGGCGTAGTGTTCGGTAAAGAGCTTATGCTGAAAGCAACTTCAGCGATGGTTTATCCTCTAGTGTTCATCCTACTAGCGCTCTCTGTGTACCTAATTCCTGGTTGGAACACTTCAATGATGGAAGTATCACCTGACTGGGGTGCAATGCCAGCTATCGTATGGCTAGCAATCCCTGTTATCGTGTTCTCTTTCAACCACAGCCCAATCATTTCTCAGTTCTCTAAAGAACAACGTCGTGTATACGGTGATGACGCAGTTAAGAAAACTGACGCTATCACTGGTGGCGCAGCAATGATGCTAATGGGCTTTGTAATGTTCTTCGTTTTCTCTGTTGTGCTTTCTCTGTCTCCAGAGCAACTAGCAACAGCACAAGAGCAAAACATTTCTGTTCTTTCTTACCTAGCAAACGTTCATGAGTCTCCACTGATCTCTTACTTAGGTCCACTGGTTGCTTTCGCGGCTATCACTTCTAGCTACTTTGGCCACTTCCTAGGTGCGCATGAAGGTCTAGTTGGTCTAGTGAAATCTCGTTCAAAATCACCAGTAAGCAAGATCGAGAAGATGTCTCTTATCTTCATCGTAATCACAACTTGGATCGTTGCTATCGTTAACCCAAGCATCCTAGGTATGATTGAAACAATGGGCGCACCGATGATTGCGGCAATCCTATTCTTGATGCCTATCTTCGCAATGCAAAAAGTTCCAGCGATGGCTAAGTACAAAACTTCAGCACCTGTGCAAATTTTCACAGCAATCTGTGGTCTTGCTGCCATTAGTTCTGTAATCTACGGCGCTCTTTAATCATCCCTGCCCTAGCACGGTATGATTAATCCAAAAATATAACGATAAAATTAAGCCTCCCAACTCCCCTTGGGAGGCTTTCTTCTGAGGTAATCGATATGATTAGTGTTTTTGATATCTATAAAATCGGTGTTGGACCTTCAAGCTCACACACTGTAGGCCCAATGAAAGCGGGTAAAGAGTTTATTGATGATCTTCGCGCAATGGGAAAACTGCGCGACATCACTAAAATCACCGTTGACGTTTATGGATCACTATCACTGACAGGGAAAGGTCACCACACAGATATTGCTATCATCATGGGTCTTGCAGGCAACACTCCTGAGAAAGTTGATATCGATTCTATCCCGGGCTTTATCGCTCGCGTAGAAGAAACTGAACGCCTTCCTGTTGGCATGCACTGTCACACAGTATCGTTCCCACGTGAAGGTGGAATGAACTTCCACAAAACAAACCTTGAGTTACACGAAAACGGCATGCAAATCCACGCTTGGATTGATGACGAAAAAGCGTACTCAAAAACTTACTACTCTATCGGCGGTGGTTTCATCGTTGATGAAGAAAACTTCGGTAAAGAAGTTGAGAACCCAGTAAAAGTTCCTTACCCGTTTACAACGGCAGAAGAGCTTGTAAAGCAATGTCATGAAAGCGGCCTGTCTATCAGTGCGCTAACCATGAAAAATGAACATGCGCTTCATTCTGACGAAGAAACTCGTACTTACTTCGCAAACATCTGGCGTACAATGCGCGAATGTATGGATCGCGGTATGAACGAAGAAGGCATTCTGCCTGGTCCACTACGCGTGCCTCGTCGTGCGGCAGCACTTCGTCAGCAACTGCTTACTTCTGAAAAAACAACAAACGATCCAATGTCTGTTGTTGACTGGGTAAACATGTTTGCTTTTGCAGTAAATGAAGAGAACGCAGCAGGTGGTCGTGTTGTAACTGCGCCGACTAACGGTGCATGTGGCATCATCCCTGCGGTACTGGCTTACTATGACAAGTTTATTCAAACCGTAACTGAGAAAGACTACATCCGTTACTTCGCAGCTTCTGGTGCAATTGGCGGCCTTTACAAGCGTAACGCGTCTATCTCTGGTGCAGAAGTTGGCTGTCAGGGCGAAGTTGGCGTGGCATGTTCTATGGCAGCAGCGGGCCTTGCTGAGCTTATGGGTGGTAGCCCAGAGCAAGTATGTATGGCGGCTGAAATTGCGATGGAGCACAACCTAGGTCTAACTTGCGACCCGGTTGCAGGTCAGGTTCAGGTTCCATGTATCGAGCGTAATGGTATTGCAGCTGTAAAAGCAATCAACTCAACTCGTATGGCACTGCGTCGTTCTTCTGCTCCTACTGTTTCTCTAGATAAAGTTATCGAAACCATGCTAGAGACAGGTAAAGACATGAACGCGAAATACCGTGAGACTTCTCAAGGCGGCCTAGCAGTAAAAGTTATCTGTTAATAAGCCTTGCTGAATATCGACGAAACCCGAGCCGCTGCTCGGGTTTTTTATACCTAATTAACCATGAGTAATGGGTTGCTACGCCCAGCATAAAAAAACCTAAAACCTTGAATATATCCAATTATTATGGATATCCCCGTAAAAAATCACATCCCTCTCCTAGCTTTATTGATAACGTAGCCAAAAATTAAACTTGGAGCACACCAACACATGATTAGGTTTGAAATTGGAAACCAAATCTGCGTTTGCTTGTCCGAAAACGAAATATCTTTAGAGCTCAATCAATCACTCCACCACTCCATTCCTGTCAACCCAAATGAGTACGCCATTCTGTCAACCATCGCCAAATACGGCAGCTTAAATACGCCAATTAGCCAGCGATTGATAGAAAGCAAAATCACTCAACAATACAAAATGACACTGCCTGAAAATGGCTTTAAAAACGCGGTGGCCGCTCTAAGAAAGAAATTTCGCAAGCTCACGGAAGAACACGTAACCACAAAAAAAAATATTATCGAAAATATTCACCGGACCGGATACTTCATCCCTTTTACTATGCAAAACAACCATCAGAATGGCATCGACCATCAACACAAGATCAATCAATACACAACAAACAGCCTTGGCAAAGCCCTTCGTATTTGTCTGCGTAATAAAAAGATCTATTCAGATACGCTGTGGGTCGTGTTGATCACAGCGATCATTTTCTTTGCCATCTGTTATTACGCGATAAACAGCATTGTGAAACATAATTATCTGGATAACGCCTTCGAAATTGCAGAAAACCTTTCCCAAAAGAGCTGCTTTGCTGATGAAAGAGAATTGAAGTCGCTCTTTGATAATGTAAAGCTGGTCGAGTCGAGCATGATGCTGGACCGCTTCAATATCCGGTGTTTAGTCACCCCAGAAACCGTTGTCCCTGTCAGCAAAAAAGCATTTGAAGAGTGGAGTAATAATAGCAATTATACGACCCAATCATTTGACTTGAATAACGCGACCGTTTTGGTTCGTGTCAAAAACATTAACTTATCCGACAACGTTGAAAATCATATTTCGCGTTTTTTTCTTTCCGGCATGAAGCTATCAACCAATACAGGGACCTCTTTAGAAATTGGTAACACCAATGAACGCTTTTTCAACTATCACGTGAAGAACAGCGGCTATAAAGAGGTGTATTACATCTCTGGACCGTTTCAAAGTATCATTTTATTAAGCTTGCTGTTTCTCATAATACTGCGTCATCGCTCCCTACAAGCCTTTATGGCTTATTTGTGTGCAATTCGACAATTTAAAATCAAATTGGAGCCGATTTATGACACTTCAGCGCAAAAGATTGTGCATTACGAAGCGCTTTCGCGGTTTAAGGTAAAAAATACGCAACGGTTTATTGAGACACTGATCCGAAATGGGCTGCTCCTTACTCATACCTTACTGGTGATAGAGTCCATCTATACTAAGCACAAAGCGTTGCCTATTCCTATCAGTATCAATATTTGTCCTTCTTTGCTGAGAGGACGCAACTTTTCAATCCTACACAGAGAACTATCTAACCGAGATTGTCGTTTGCTGACGATTGAAATCACGGAAAATGCATCGATGTACTATACCTCCGAGATTTATGGCAATGTCGCGAAACTAAAAGCACTGGATTGTAAAATCAGTATCGATGACTTTGGCACTGGCAACAACAACGTGTCGCTCATCAGTAAAATCAATCCAGATTATTTGAAAATAGATCGGGAATTTGTGATTGGTTTAAAGTCAGACGATAAGAAAGTGGAAACGTTGCGTCAGTTAATCGCCATGGGAAATACGTATCGGTGTACCGTCATTGTTGAAGGTGTAGAAACCGCCGATAGCGCTCACTTACTCACAACATTAGGCGCCTATATTCACCAAGGTTATTATTATCCTCTGCATTTCTAGCTTTTCTTAACCTCGTGAGTTACTTAAACTAGAGGGAATACTCTATTAAAGTTCGTGGCGACATGAGGATATGCCGCCAATTTGTGGTTGAACGATGATTGCTATTAAACCCACCAAACTGAAAGATTTTTCGAGTTTGATGCAATTGGATGTGCAGGAAGAGCAGAAAGGATTTTCTACGCCGTTTGAAGTGGCTTATCAAAAACGCAATAAGTCTGAAGCGTTCTTTACGATTTATTCTGACGATCTATTAGTTGGCTATCTTGTTATCGATAAAGGCTTCTCCCAACATGCACCCTTTGCCAAAAGGCACGAACTGGGGCTCAAGTACTTGATGGTTGATCGACATTTCCAACGCCAAGGGGTTGGGAGTGAAGCGTTACGCAAACTGTTCGTTTATGCGTATACCATTGATCCTGAAAGCACCTCTCTTTGCGTCACTGTGCCACAGAGTCAGCAATACGCTATCAGTTTTCTTGATGCGTGTGGATTCATCAATACAGAGAAAACAACGTTTGGTGAGAACGAAAAAGAGTGGATTTTACGTCATCCACTGAGCTAGCAAGAAAAGTATAAAAAATAGGGAATATCCAGATACAACAAAGGCAAGCTCATGGCTTGCCTTTGTCTTCAATGCTCAATAAAAAGTGACTTATTCACCTTTGTAAATACAACCGGCTGTGCACGTTTCTTTGATTTCTACTTTGCTTAGCAACGGTAAACTTGGCTTAAGCTGTTGCCAAATCCATTTTGCTAGCACTTCGCTCGTCGGATTCTCCAACCCTTCAATGTCGTTCAGGTAATAATGGTCTAAACGATTGTAAATTGGTTTGAATGCCGCTTTGATTTCAGCGAAATCCACTACCCAACCAGTATGCGGGTCTACCTCACCTTCTACATAAAGACGAACTAAGAAAGAGTGTCCATGCAAACGACCACACTTATGGCCTTCAGGTACATGTGGCAAGTGATGTGCCGCTTCGAACATAAACTCTTTGTACAATTCTGTTTTCATCTTGATTCTCAGGCTTTAAAAAGACACGCAATACTAAGGAATTCACTGCTAACAGACAAGTGCTACTCAATACAAGCGTAGCAAAACGCCGTTTGTTCTCAGCGAAAATAATTAAACCTTTGTCCTGATCGTCGTATTTCTGTCATGCGCCAAACATTTGATTACACAGCACTCACATCACAATTACATATCCCCAACATGAGTGGGGTCACAATCATTCATTTCGTTGATCGCAGTGTGCATTTGTGCACATTAAGATTGTGCAGTTCGTTCCAATTACACTTATAAATTATGCGCTCAACTATCACTTTTAAGCTCTTGCTCGCGTTAATTGCCGTCTTCAGCTGTGTTCTGGCTGCCTCTACGGCTTATCAATACCATCAACAAAAAACCTTAATCAATGATGTTCTCAGTGAACAGCTTCATGATAAGGCCAGTAATTATTTCGATAGCCTAAACATGATGATGCTAACAGGCACCATGTCGCAAAAAGAAACCTTGCGAAAAAAAGCACTCGCTCAAGAAGGGATGGAAGAAGTTCGCGTGTTGCGGGCCGATACCGTAACCAAGCTTTACGGACCAGGACAAGCAAACCAACAACCGGTCGATGATATTGACCAACGAGCTTTAAATGGCGAACTGGTCATTGAGCCAATTTCAGCCGATTGGGGGAACGGACTGGTTGTCGCGCTACCAATGAAATCAAGCGAAAATTATCGTGGCACCAACTGCGTTTCTTGCCATGTAGCACCAGAAGGCGAAGTATTGGGCGCGATTCGTTTGGAATACAACATGAACCACGTCAATTCAATGATCAATAAACAGGCAATGTTTGCGATGGGAATAATGGCCGTTATCGCGTTTGTTGGTTTTATTATAACGATGAGTTTGATTCGTAAGATCATTGTTCGCCCAATACAAAAAACGTCGCAATTCATGGCGAATGTGAGCCATAGTAAAGATCTATCTCAACGACTTGTTCATCACCAAAAAGATGAGGTAGGCCAACTTTCTACCGCGATTAATTCGTTTATGGATACGGTATCCGAGAGTTTAGAGCGTGTACAAGACACCTCCCACTCTCTTGCCAATTCAGCCAGTCAGTTAACGGATGTTGCACAATCAACAGACAAAGCGGCCAATAATCAACAATTGGAAACCAGTGACGTACAAAGCAACATTACCGACATGTTGCAGCAACAAACCGCCGTTGAAGACTCGACCAATAACGCTACAGCTCTAGTCAACCACACCGTTGATGTTGCTACTCACAGCGCAAGCCAAGCACACAGCGTGAGCGAAGACATCAAACACTTGGTGAGCAATATTGACGGCGTACGGGAAAAAATCAGTTCGTTAAACCAAAGAACCGAAGAAGTATCATCAATTCTTGGGGTCATTAAAGGCATTGCAGAACAAACCAACCTGCTCGCGTTGAATGCTGCAATTGAAGCCGCCCGAGCCGGAGAGCAAGGACGCGGTTTTGCCGTCGTCGCAGAGGAAGTGCGTAACCTAGCTTCTCGGACCGCCGAAGCCACGGGCAACATTGAGCATATCATTTCTCAATTCCAGCAAGGGAGTGAAGAGTCCTTAGCCTCTGTGGATACTGTCTGCCAGTTTGCTCACCAACGCTCTGTCGATGTCGAGACACTTTCAGTCACGATGCATAACGTTGTCGATGAAATGCATCAAGTTCTGAAACATGCGGAAAACATTCAAAGCCAGACGCAAACCACATCCGACGTCAGTCAGCGTATTCAATCCAAAATTGATGTGATCACACTGCATGCTGACGACACATCGCAATCAGCATCGCACACGCGTGATATTAGTGTTGATTTAGAGCATCTATCCGAACGTTTAGAGCAATTA
This sequence comes from Vibrio sp. V43_P6S15P86, assembly GCF_009904725.1. Lineage (NCBI taxonomy): Bacteria > Pseudomonadati > Pseudomonadota > Gammaproteobacteria > Vibrionales > Vibrionaceae > Vibrio > Vibrio sp. V43_P6S15P86. The sequence continues at coordinate 19,954 of NZ_WXWT01000015.1, read as the reverse complement.
CTTAACCAATTCACACTTTCAGAGCATCAAAGAGTGAATAAATAGAGAGATTCTCCCCATCAAAATGAATATAAAGGTTGATGCGAGCGAATTGACAGGTAATATGTCTCGTTGAATCTGTAAAATGCTACCCAACTCAGCACTTAGCTTGTTTTTTGAACAAAAATGTTATTAGACAAGCACTTTAATAAGTGTTGGGTTGAATTTTTACCTCAATGGAGAATATTGAAAACATGACTTACGCGCCTGTATCAGACGTATTGAAAGGTCAGCTAGCAGTAGACAGCGAAGTGACTGTTCGTGGCTGGATCCGTTCACGTCGTGATTCCAAAGCTGGAATCTCTTTCCTTGCCATATATGACGGCTCTTGTTTCGACCCGATTCAGGCCGTGGTCCCAAATAATCTTAATAATTACGAAGACGAAGTACTAAAGCTAACGACTGGCTGCTCTGTTGAAGTAACTGGTAAGATTGTTGAATCTCCTGCAAAGGGCCAAGACTTCGAACTTGCTGCCACTGGCGTTAAAGTGGTTGGCTGGGTTGAAGACGCTGAAACTTACCCGATGGCAAAAACTCGTCACTCTATCGAGTACCTACGTGAAGTTGCGCACCTACGTCCGCGAACAAACGTAATCGGTGCGGTAGCTCGTGTACGTAACTGCCTATCTCAAGCGATCCACCGCTTCTACCACGAGCAAGGTTACTTCTGGGTATCTGCACCACTAATTACAGCTTCAGATGCTGAAGGTGCAGGTGAAATGTTCCGCGTTTCTACGTTAGACATGGAAAACCTGCCTCGTACAGACGCTGGCAAAGTAGACTACAACGAAGACTTCTTCGGTAAAGAAACTTTTCTTACGGTATCTGGTCAGCTAAACGCGGAAGCTTACGCTTGTGCACTAAGCAAGGTTTACACTTTCGGCCCTACTTTCCGTGCTGAAAACTCAAACACAAGCCGCCACCTAGCAGAGTTCTGGATGGTTGAGCCTGAAGTTGCGTTTGCAGAACTGGACGACGTTGCGAAACTGGCTGAAGACATGCTTAAGTACGTATTCAAAGCAGTACTTGAAGAGCGTCGCGATGACCTTGAGTTCTTTGCTCAGCGCATCGACAAAGAAGCCGTTAGCCGTCTAGAGAACTTTGTTTCTTCTGACTTCGCACAAGTTGACTACACTGACGCGATCCAAATCCTGTTGGATTCTGGCCGTGAGTTCGAATTCCCAGTTGAGTGGGGTATCGATATGTCATCTGAGCACGAGCGTTTCCTAGCGGAAGAGCACTTCAAAGCGCCGGTAATCGTTAAGAACTACCCGAAAGACATCAAAGCATTCTACATGCGTATGAACGATGATGGTAAGACGGTAGCGGCAATGGACGTTCTAGCACCTGGCATCGGTGAAATCATCGGTGGTTCTCAGCGTGAAGAGCGTCTAGACGTACTGGATGCACGTATGCGCGAAATGGGTATCGACCCTGAGCACATGAGCTGGTACCGCGACTTGCGTCGTTACGGCACAGTGCCACACGCAGGCTTTGGTCTAGGCTTTGAGCGTCTAGTATCTTACGTAACAGGCATGGGCAACGTTCGTGACGTGATTCCATTCCCACGTACGCCTCGCTCTGCGAACTTCTAATCACTTTTTAGTGAGACAGAATTAGAAAGACCTCCCTAGTGGAGGTCTTTTATTTTGTGCTCAACCGTCAATACCATCTGCTAAGTAACTCAAGCTTGAGTTAGTCTTCTTCCTTATCTCTGTCCGCTTTTTCAGCGTACTTTACGCCCACAATACATAAGCCAAACATTACGAAAGGGATCACGGCCGCGGTGTACTCTGTCCATGCCATATGAGAGAAAGATTTCGCCAAAATGAGATGCGCAAATATCAGTAAAAACGCACTAAAAATAGCAACGGCGATTAACCTTAACTCATGCTTAACCAACTGCTTTTTCATCTTAAATCCTGCTTAATCATCCAAGGTCTTTCGACCTGAATAATGATTGAAGCACAATTTGCAAAAATGGCGCTGATACAGTTGGAGCAAAAAAACACTAAGCAGTTTAATGAGTTTCAATTCTGAGTAATTCGCGAAGCAAATCACCTAACCTTTTGATAGCACGTTCTAAACTCGTTTCTAAAGGAAGCGATGTATTCAGTCTTAAATAGTTTTCGTATTGATCACTTATCGAAAAGAGTTTGCCATAAGCGACAGTAACCTGCTCAGACAATAGTGCTTGATTTACCGCTTTACTTGATATTCCATCTGGCAATTTCAGCCAAAGAAAGTAACCACCATCAGGACGTTGATAGGTAACCTCTTTAGGTATGTGCTTTGCGAGTAAATGCACGAAGTCAGCTTGACGGTGTTGCAGTGTCTTACGCAGCTTTCTCAGGTGGTTGTCGTAACTGTCGTTTTGTAAGTAATGTGCAACCCCCAGCTGAATAGGGGCACTCCCAGACAATGTCGATATTAACTGGAGCTTTTGAATAGTCTCGTTAAAACGCTTATTCACCACCCAACCCAAGCGATATCCAGGGCATAAACTCTTAGAAAAAGAACCACAATGAAGGACACGCTCTTGCTCATCAAAGGTCTTCAATGAGTTCGGCCTTTTGTCAGAAAAATACAGCTCAGAGTACACATCGTCTTCGATGAGATACACATCATATCGATTGGCTAACTCAACAATGTATCGTTTGTGTTCATCAGACAAAGAAGCCCCGGTTGGATTATGAAAGTTCGTCATTAACCAACAAGCCCGAACATCTTCATTGGCAAAAGCTGCTTCGATTTGTTCAAGCGAATGCCCACTCTCATCATCGACACTGATTTCAATAGCTTTGAGACCTAACCGTTCTACCGCTTGAAGTGCGCCATAAAACGTTGGGGATTCGACAACGACGGTATCACCTGGTCGGGTGACCGCTTGCAAACTCAAGTTTAATGCTTCTAGCGCACCGGAAGTAATAACCACATCATCATGGGTTAGTGATATCCCATGATGAATATACCTCTGAGCGACGAGTCGCCTTAACGACTCAGCACCAGGAGGTAGGTTGTCTAGCAACTTATCCGGCCCCATTTTTCGTCCCGAGCTGGCCAAATTACGGTTAAGCGACTCTAAAGGAAACAAACACGGATCCGGAAACGCCGAGCCTAAATGAACAACATCCGATGTTGCTTGATGCTTCAAAAACGAATACAACTCATCATTCAACTTGGTGCATGGTGTATTGTTGCTTTTAATTCCATTCGTATTAGTGAGACGTTCAAGATCGGCAGTCACATAGTAACCAGATTGAGGCTTTGCTATCACCCAGCCTTGCGCCTCTAGCAATTGATAGGCTTGTAATACCGTACCTGCACTTACGGAATGATTGCGGCTGGTGACGCGTATTGAAGGCAGCTTCTCCCCTGCTCTCCAAGTATCTTGCTGAATTTGTGCCTTAAACAATTCGGCCAATTGACGGTATCGATTCATGTATCCCTCATTTCACTTGCAGCCGCACCATAGCATACTTCGCGCCAGCATTCTGATATGGCAGTAGTCAATTTAGCAACGTAATTTATCAAGCTTGTTAATAGCAATTTCGACGACGAAGTGAGAATTTATGTTCCATACTTTTACTGATACGTCCGAGTGGTCTTAAATCTTTGCCTTGTCCGAAAAGCAAGGCATTCCACAGAGCTGAGAGTGTAAAGTCCACTTAGACATCTATCTTTTAAGTCGGGAGGAAGCGATGAAAGTATTTACAATGGACGATCTCTCTTATCGCGGGAAACATAAAGGTGTACATAGCTGGGACCATCCTGGCGGCACAACCCCTTATTACTGGCATCCTGATTGGTTGCATATCGCTGAAGATGCTTTGGGTGAACACAAAAAGGCTGACCTTGAAGTCCCTGACGGAGAAGCAGCGACAGAAGAGCATGCAAAAGCGGCGATTCTCAAACACTTGAATGACGAGTAGTTTAGGCTCTATCACCGTTCAAGAATAGCGTTAGGCAGGCGAATCCATCGTCGTATGCTTCAAACGCAGATAAAGCCAAAACCTGCCAAATAATAAATTCTTCTGAATGAGAAGTACGCATCGTCTGTAGCTATCGAATGACAAAATAAGTCGATAGTTATCACATTAATTTTCATTACATCTGTTACATTTAGATAGTAATGGTGATGCACACCTCAACTCATGGATTATGAGAGAAAATAATAATGGCAAAATACAACGAAGAAGACATTAAATACAAAGGTGAATCCAACGGCGTACATTCTTGGAGTTCTCCTTCCGGCCAGCCTTATTACTGGCACCCAGATTGGCTACACGTAGCGGAAGATGCGACGGGCACACACCCGAAACAAAAACTTGAAGTCGAAAAAGCGGAAGTCCCAACAGAGAAGCACGCGTTAAAAGCAATCTTAAAGCATATGAACGACTGGGCGACTGAGAAGCTTTCTTCTAATCCAGACATCGAAACCAATGCGGTTGAGTCTGAAATCGATCTGAAGAAATAATATCAATCGGCCTCTATACTTCTTACAAGCAAACGCTCCACCTTTAGTGGGGCGTTTTTGTCTCACCGAGTAACCGCCACTCCACGTAAATCACTAACGCAAAGCACTGAAGTCAAACGATTGGTACGTGAACAAAACTTCATCAACCATGGTATAAATCCCCTTCAAACTCTGTGCCTACCAAACGTTTTCATGGCAAAAACTTTAGTTATGTTAGAATTCTGTTTCAAATCGCAACTTTTTTAGGTTTTCTTTTCAGTAACGGTTGTAACCAATATTACTGAAAGGTATAAATGTTAGCACACCCCTTCGATTAACATGGATGAAGATTATGTTTGAAAAAGTAGTTGCCGCTCCGGCTGACCCTATTCTTGGCCTTACTGAAGAGTTTAAAAAAGATACTCGCGAAGACAAAATTAACCTTGGCGTAGGTATTTACAAAAACGAGCAAGGCGAAACCCCCGTTCTTGCAACAGTAAAGAAAGCTGAAGCAGCACTTGTTGAAACTGAAAAAACCAAATCTTACCTAACTATCGAAGGCACAGCTGAGTACGGCATTGCAGTACAAAAACTGCTTTTCGGCTCTGATGCAGAAATTGTAAACGAAAAACGCGCTAAAACAGCTCAAGCTCCAGGTGGTACTGGTGCATTACGTGTTGCTGGTGAGTTCATTAAACGCCAACTTGGCGATGTAAAAATCTGGATCAGCAACCCTACTTGGGCAAACCACAACGGCGTATTTACTGCCGCTGGTATCGAAACGGCACAATACAGCTACTACAACGCTGAAACAAAAGACAAAGACTTCGATGCAATGCTAAACGATCTGCAATCTGCATCTGAAGGTGACATCGTGCTTCTACACGGCTGCTGCCACAACCCTACTGGTATCGATCCAACTGCTGAAGAATGGGAAACATTGGCGAAACTTGTCGCAGAGAAGAAATTGCTTCCTCTATTTGACTTCGCATACCAAGGCTTTGCTAAAGGCGTGGAAGAGGATGCGGCGGGTCTTCGTACTTTTGCTAAGTACAACAAAGAAATCCTAGTCGCGAGCTCTTTCTCGAAAAACTTTGGCCTATACAACGAACGCGTTGGTGCCTTCACGTTAGTAGCAGAATCAGAAGAAGTCGCAACAACCGCATTTTCGCAAGTTAAAGCCATTATTCGCTCTATCTACTCTAACCCACCTGCGCACGGCAGCGCTGTCGTGACTCACATTCTTGGCAACGCCGAAATGCGTGCGGAATGGGAAGCTGAAGTAGCAGAAATGCGTGACCGTATCCAAGAGATGCGTGAACTATTTGTAGCGACACTAAAATCAGAAGGTGTGGACGCAGACTTTAGCTTCATCGAACGTCAAAATGGTATGTTCTCTTTCTCTGGCCTATCTAAAGAGCAAGTAAACCGTCTGAAAGAAGAGTTCGGTATTTACATCGTCGGTTCAGGCCGAATCAGTGTTGCTGGTATGACGAAGTCAAATATGGGCCCTCTGTGTAAAGGCATTGCAGCGGTTTTATAATCGATAGTCGCATACTTTATTAAAAGGAAAGGTCAGCATAAGCTGACCTTTTTGTTTTTATTTATTGCCAATAAATGAACCAGTCCGCTAGTAGACAAACTTCAAACTCAGCCCCACTTCATTGACATAATCAGAGCTCTCACCGCTGTAATCGGTATCTCTAAACTGATAAAAAAGACCAGTACCAATAACATCATGCCATTGGTAGTTAAAACCTATCTTAAAATTGTTCTCATCGACGATATCACTGCGGTTAACTTCCACCTCGGCCGTCGCAATAAGTTTTTCACTGAATAAGTAATTCACCCCAACGGTGATGGCTTGAAGCAGTTCACTATCTGAAGATAACGTATTATCCGTTTTGTCGTCCGTCGCTTTCGCTTTGATTGCACCTATTCCATATTTACCGTAGATATCGAATTGATCCGTAATCCCATAACGATAACCACCACCAAACAACAAACGGTCAATGCGAAGAGTAAAGTCGTCCGGATGGAAAAACTGCGCCGAGTAATCGACATTAAACAACCAGTTCTCAGTAAATAAGTAATTACCACCGAGCCCAATTGTGGTCGCGTTCGAATTATCTAACCACTCTTCATTTGTAGTTCCGGCCCCCACATCCAGGTGAATGTGTTCATACCCAAATTTTTCTGCTTGGTCCATGACCGCCGCGCTAGTTGCTGCTGGCAAAGCAGCTAAAGACGCAAGCAATAAACTTCTCACCATTCGACTTCCTTTCATGAGAATTATTTAAACACCGCCCCCAAATCACCTTGAGTGGCTTAGTTCAACAAAAATAACTTAGTTTACAGACGCGGTAACGATTTGAAATCTGCTATGCCTCTAAATCAAGCATTGGCCCAAAATATATCGACCACGTCCACTCACCTTTTAAGTGACTATATAGTAGTAGAAATGCCGATTCCTTATCGTGCGATATGTCAGAATCTTATGACTGAGCACGAAAATCACGGTTCAGATAAGACTCTGTTTTAAAACTAAGTTAAGATTACTTTATTATTTGCGAACTAAAAGGCACCTTCGATGGATGCAGAACTTCTCGAGATTTATAACTTTCTCGCCAAGTACCCCCCGTTCAATGAACTCCCTGAAGAAACACTAAACAAAGTGACAGAGAGTGTCGAGATCTCGTACTACCGAGAAGATACCCCAATCATCCATTTTGGAGACTATATCCAAGATCTCTACGTGGTGCGAAGCGGGGTCGTAGAAGTTTATCGACGCAAAGGAGAGCTTTATAACCGTCTTGATGAAGGTGACCTATTTGGCCAGATGGGAATGCTAACCAACAACAAAGTACGCTTTCCGGTAAAAGCTATTGAAGATACTCTGCTCTACTGCATTCCTGGTAACGTTTTCCAAGAAATATACGACAACTTTGATTCCTTTGCAGACTTTGTCGAAGTGGAAAATAGTGCTCGTTTACGCCAAGCCATTTCAGAAAACAAAGACGCCAATGACCTGACGACATCGAAAGTGAAAACCTTGCTGACTGGCGATGCTCATACGATTGATCGAGGACAGACAATCCAGCAAGCCGCGCAGCAGATGGCGAATGACAACGTATCTGCTCTACTTATCGTCGATCCAGATTTCGTTCGTGACGAGGATGACCCACAGTCTCCGGTACTTGGTATTATTACTGACCGTGACTTGTGTACCCGTGTGTTGGCCGAAGGCTTGTCTCCACAGGACGATGTATCAAGTGTGATGACCACTGAAGTCATGTCTCTTGATCACAATGCCTACATCTATGAAGCAATGTTAACCATGCTGCGTTACAACGTGCATCATCTGCCTGTGGTTAAAAACCAATTGCCTATTGGTATTATCGAAACAACCGACATTGTTCGTTATGAATCACAAAACTCGCTCTTATTGGTGAGCAGCATTTTCCAACAACAGACCATCGAAGATTTGGCAGTTGTTGCTGAAGAAGTAAAAAGCAGCTTTGTACGCCTAGTCAACGAAGATGCCAACTCACACATGGTGGGCAGTGCGATGTCCGTGATTGGTCGAAGCTTCAAACAGCGTCTGTTAGAAATGGCTGAAGAAGAGCTTGGCCCACCACCAATTCCTTATTGTTTCCTTGCACTTGGCTCAATGGGACGTGATGAGCAACTGTTGGTGACTGACCAAGATAACGCCATCATTCTAGATGAGACCTACCAAGAAGAGAAACATGGTAAGTACTTCGAAGCTTTAGCAAAATACGTCAGTGATGGATTAGATGCCTGTGGCTACAAGTATTGTACGGGCGATATTATGGCAACCAACCCATTATGGCGCATGACTCGTTCTGAGTGGGAAGAGTGCTTCGCTGACTGGATTGATAACCCGAACCCGAAAGCGCTACTCAACGCGTCCATCTTTTTCGATTTGGATGGCGTTTACGGTCGCTTAAAATGGGCAGAACAATTAACCAGCTTTATTGTTCGTCGTGCGCGTAAAAACAATCGCTTCTTAGCCTGTCTGGCTCGCAACGCACTTAACCGAACGCCGCCACTTGGCTTCTTTAAAGACTTTGTGATGGAGAAAGATGGCAGACACAACAACTCCATCAACCTCAAACGTCGTGGTACGGCTCCTCTGGTCGACTTAATTCGCGTTCACTCTCTGGCGGTTGGCTCACGCGCACAGAATTCGTTTGAGCGTCTCGACGACATCATTGATGCTGGCATTTTGCCAAAAGGTCGTGCACAAGACTTAAAAGACGCACTAGAGTTTATTTCCATGGTGCGTATTCGTCACCAAGCGACGGACGTGGAATTAGGCATTGACCCAGATAACAATATCGAACCAGAAAATCTCTCTGAATTTGAACGTCGCAACCTAAAAGATGCTTTCCAAATCCTAAGCAATGGTCAGAACTTCCTTAAGTTCCGCTACCAAGCGAATAAGAGCTTTAAGTGAGGTTGAATATGATCAAAAAGCTCTTTCAGAAGCCAACCATTCAGTGGCCAACGAAATTTGAACAAAAGTTGGAGATGGCTAAAGATGAGAATTTAATTGCGTTTTATAGCAATAAACCACCTGCACCAGAGACCCCCCTGTCTGAGGTGGAGTTCGTCGCGCTAGATTTCGAAACGACGGGGTTGAACCCCGAGAAACATGACATCATTACCATTGGTTTAGTGCCGTTTAACTTGAAACGTATTTTCTTGCGCAATTCGCGTCATTGGAAAGTTCGCCCGCAGCGAGCACTCGATGAAGACTCGGTAATCATACATGGTATTACTCACAGTGAATTGATCGATGCACCTGACTTGGGTGACATCTTAAGCGAGCTACTACCATGCTTAAGCGGAAAAATCATTGTTGTGCATTATCGTCGTATCGAGAGAGAATTTCTGGATAAAGCACTCAAAAGCCGTTTAGGGGAAGGAATTGAGTTTCCAGTGATAGATACGCTGCATCTTGAAGAAACCATTCAACAGAAACGCCCTGGCTCACTCTGGGAGCGTTTAAAAGGGAAAAAGCCAGAATCGGTTCGGCTAGCGCAATCTCGACGCCGTTATGGTCTGCCAGACTATACCCCTCACCATGCATTAACCGATGCAATTGCTACGGCAGAACTGCTACAAGCGCAAATCGCCCATCATTATAACGAGGACCAATCGATCAGTGAGTTCTGGCTATAACGTCTTTCTAGCTTAATAAGCGATCAAAAAAGGAGCCAAATGGCTCCTTTTTATTTAGGTCGGTATCCGATTACAGCTTAAAGCGTTGAATCTCTTGCTCTAATTCGTGTGAAAGCTCCGATAGGTGGGCAGCTTGTTCTGCTGCTTGATGAGCTTCAACCGACAGCTCGTTAGACACGTCACGAATGCCTTCAGTATTACGCGTGATCTCGGTTGTTACCGATGCTTGCTCTTCTGCCGCCGATGCAATCTGCGTTGCCATGTCACTGATGCGCTCAACAGCAGTATGGATTTGCGTCAAGCTCGCTGCTGCCGCGTTTGCATCATCAACACTGGTGTCAGCCAGACGACGGCTATCACCCATGATGCCAACCGCTTTCGCTGTTGTGCCCTGTAGCATCTCGATAGTTTCTTGAATCTCTTGCGTTGAAGCATGAGTGCGTTGGCTCAATACGCGAACTTCATCCGCAACCACAGCAAAGCCACGGCCTTGTTCACCTGCACGTGCTGCTTCAATTGCCGCGTTAAGTGCAAGTAGGTTAGTTTGCTCAGCAATACCTTGAATCGTTGATAGAATCGTATTGATGCTATTTCCGTGTGCTTCTAGCTCTTGAATCACATCAGTGGCGACTTGAACTTCTTGCGCCAAGTTCTGGATAGAACCTTGCGTCTGAGTCACTTGGCTAGAACCGTGTGAACAAGCTTGAACCGCTTCCTCTGAGTTACTTGCCGTGCTATCTGCATTACCTGCAATTTCTTGTGTTGCTGCAGCCATTTCGTTCACAGCCGTCGCAACCATGTTGATCTCATCTTGCTGGTAAGAGATACGCTGACTACGCTCTTCAGCTTGCTGTGCCGTCGTGCGTGCTTGCTCTGAAAGCGCAGATGATACGTGGCTAAGCTTGGTCACCATCGTGTGCATGTTGCCAACAAAGCGGTTGAAGTTTTCAGCCAATTTACCGACTTCATCATCACTGCGTGGTTCTAGTCGTTGCGTTAAGTCACCTTCACCAGATGCAATTTCCTCAAGTGCATTTGATACGCGGCTCAAGTCACGGAACAAGAAACCAACTAACCAAGATACCGCAAGAATAACCACAATGGTGATCATCACTGCAGTGATCAATAGGTCACGTAGCAATACCGCATGCCCTGCTTCTTCCGTTGCGCGATCCATTTCAATCGCGAACATCCAATGCGTGCCAGGTACTTTATTAAAGTAGTAAAGCTTCTCTTTGCCTTTGATTACCGTATCTTCGATACGACCTTCATCTGCAGCACGCTCGATTGCCTCTTCTGAAAAGTCTTTTAGAACACTGGTGATAGGCTTAAGCGTCAAGCTTTTATCTGGATGCGCTAGGAACGTACCTTCGTTCATATCGATTAACATCGCATGCGCATTTTCACCTGCATCTAGGTTAATCACGTCGCTGATGAGCTGATCGATCAGTACATCGGCACCAACAACACCAACAAACTGACCATTTTTCATTACTGGCTCAGCAATGGTTACAAGCAGCGCGTTAGTGATTGCATCTTGATATGCAGCAGTGATGATCTGCTTACCTGCGGCGTTAGCATCTTTGTACCAAGGACGAGTACGAGGGTCGTAATCAGCACGGTTACGCTCAGGGTGAGAGCGATACATATCACCGTTTGGTGTACCAAGGAAGATGTCATCAAAGCCACCAGCCTTGCGAGCTTGTTGTAGGAAAGGGACAACGTCTTGCTCTGTCGAGTAGTCGTTGAATGCGGTAGCAATATCTTTACGGATATTGACCCAATCAGAAATTCCTTCTGACGCAGTAGTACTTAGACTTTGCGCACGTGAATAGACACCTGAACGAGTCTGATCAAATAATTGACCAGCCGACAACCAAGTAAGTGCTGTTGCCATCACAACAACAGCAGAAAGGCTTGCGCCAATAAGCTTTTGTTTTAATGATAATTTCATATTTATAGTTTTTGAGTTGGGAGAACAGTTAAGGTGTGTGAATATTACACACTTTTTCACGACTATTCACTAATTTTTAAAAAACAAAATAGCACATTAACTCTTTGTAAAATATGAACTTTCATGTGTCATTTTTTTGTCTCACCGTCATAAAAACCGCACAAAAAAAGCCAGCAAAATGCTGGCCTTTTGATTACTTGTTACTCAGACAGATTTATAAAATGCCTGAATTATTGACGTTCTGTTCTCATACCCATCAATAAGCTCACACACATTGCAAGCAGAATGAAGGTAAACGGTAGTGCTGTAGAAATTGCACCAGCCTGAAGCGCTTGAACTGCTTCTGAGCCACCAATCCACAGTAGAGCAACCGCAATTGCACCTTCCATAAATGCCCAGAAAACACGTTGAAGTACAGGAGCGTCGACTTTACCGCCCGCTGTGATGCTGTCGATAACAAGTGAACCAGAGTCAGAAGACGTGATAAAGAACACAAGTACCAACACAACAGCAATGATTGAAAGCATGCTACCAAATGGAAGAACATCGAACATTTGGAACATAGCAAGTGAAACATCAGTCAAACCATTCGTGCCCAACTCACCTACTTTATCAACAACTTGCTCGATCGCTAGACCACCAAATACTGACATCCAAACAACAGTAACAGCGGTTGGAACCAATAGAACGGCTGTAATGAATTCGCGAACGGTACGACCGCGAGAAACACGCGCAATGAACATACCTACGAATGGTGACCATGAAATCCACCAAGCCCAGTAGAATACTGTCCAGCCTTGGAACCATGCCTCATCTGTACGACCAAACGGGTTACTTAGCGGAATAATATTCTCTACATATGCCATAAGTGTGGTTGGAATCGAACCTAGACTCGCCGCCCAACCGATAAGACCAACAAGAATCAGTAGCAAGAACGCCACAACCATGTTGATGTTACTAATGACTTTAACGCCACCATCAATACCACGTACCACTGAAACAACAGCAAGCAAAGTTACAACGGTAATGACAACGATTTGTAGGCCAAGACCTGGCTCAACACCAAATACGTGATGAATACCACTTGCCGCTTGTTGTGCACCTAAGCCCAGTGACGTTGCAAGACCAAACAAGGTCGCAAGAACGGCCAAGATATCCACGATATGACCAGCCCAACCCCACGCGCGATCACCCAGAAGCGGGTAGAAGATCGAGCGCATAGACAGCGGTAATCCTTTGTTGTAGGCAAAGAATGCTAAAGAAAGTGCTACAACACCGTAAATTGCCCATGGGTGAAGACCCCAGTGGAACATCGTCGCACCCAGTGCCAATCTCGCTGCTTCTGGTGTATTTGCTTCAACACCGAGTGGCGTCTCATACCAACCAGTGAAGTAAGCGACAGGCTCTGCGACACTCCAGAACATTAAACCGATACCCATACCAGCCGCAAATAGCATTGCAAGCCATGACATGAACGAGTAATCGGCAACAGCGTCTTTACCACCTAAGCGGATTTTACCCATTGGCGAAACGATAAGTGCCAAACAGAAAATAACGAAAATATTACCTGCAATAATGAACAACCAATCGAATGAACCAATGATCTTCCATTTCAGCCCATCAAGTGCCGTCTTTGCGGTATGTGCATCTAGAACTAATGCAGCGACAAGAAACAGCGCAATTAAACCTGCACTAATACCAAAAACTGGGTTATGAACATCAAAACCCCATTTTTGAACGTTGTCTTGACCTACCGTATAGTCGGTACTATCGATACTGTACTTATCTATACCCTTTGTCATCGTTCCTCTCTATTTTTGTACTGTTTTTACGTACCAAACAAAAAAATCTTTCGAACACGATACGTTTTACATTCCGTGAAGGCGCAAGATCCTATCATTTGACACGTTTTTGTCTATCTTTTTGCTATGAAAAAATCCAATAACTTACTTTTCACTCAGCAATTTCCGCCTTTAAAAGGATAAACCACTAGCGCAATAGTTAGACCACAAACATTTATTGCTATAATAATTTTAGGTCTTCTTATTTTGTCTACACGACGCGACAAAATGAAATTGGAGACACTACTTAAAATTGTAGTGGTAATTTTTGATTCCACCCCTTTAAATAAGGGCGCATTTAAGTTAGTGTCGCCTCGATAAATGTTCCCTACAGACTGGATGAATAAATTGGAAAAGTACGAAGAAGTATTGGTCTCGATTCGTCAGATCATCCGCGCTATTGATTTACATTCTAAAAAGCTGAGCAAAGAGTCTGGATTGACCGCTCCACAGTTGATTTTGATGCGTGCTATCAATGAGTTAGATAACGTAACGATTAAACAGTTGTCTAGCCACACTAACATGAGCCAAGCGACCGCAACGACCATTCTAGATAGACTAGAACGAGGCCAGTTTGTTGAGCGTCAACGCAGTGTTCAAGACAAGCGTAAAGTGCATGCTGTACTTACAAGCAAAGGCCAAGAAGCCCTAAAGCAAGCACCAACGCCATTGCAGGAACACTTCATTAATCGATTCCAAAAATTGGAAGAATGGGAGCAGTCTCTGCTGCTATCTTCCGTTCAACGCATCTCAACAATGATGAATGCAGAGGATATCGATGTCGCTCCAATGCTCGAGCTTGGCAGCATTACAAAAGTCGATTAATTTCGCTCTCACGTGCTCGCTTTTTGCGGGCACTACTCTCCTACTCCGTTAACCCTGTTTCAAACGCATATTTCGCTAGCTCCGCCGTCGAATGTAAATCCAACTTGTGCTTAATGTTGTGGCGATGCGTCTCTACCGTTCGGTAGCTAATGTTAAGTAGTGTGGCGATTTTCTTACTGCTGTTTCCTTGAGCGACTAATTTAAGCACCGCTTCTTCCCTGCGGCTAAGTGGATTCGTTTTTTGAGTGACTGGCACCACCTCTTGGGTAAAAAGCGTTTGTGTGACAGACTCGCAGAAATACGTTGAACCTTGATTCACCGTTTTTATTGCTTGCACCATTTTCTCGGCCGAGATTTCCTTGAGCATGTACCCTACTGCGCCAGCTTGCATGACCTTCATGATGTACTCACGGTTATCGTGCATGGTCAGCATAAGTATTTTGCTTTCTGGTCGCTCTTCTTTAATTACCCCTGTCGCTTCAATACCGTTCATTATCGGCATGCTAATGTCCATCAAGATGACATCAGGCTGAAGGTGCTTTGCGACTTCAATCGCTTCCAGCCCATTGCTTGCCGTACCGACCACTTCAATGTCAGGCTCTAACTCCAAGCGAGCCATGAAGCCATCTAAGACCACTTGATGATCATCAACAATCACCACACTAATCGGTTTATCCATAAACTAATTCATCCAAATTAAGCAGCACGGTAATCTCTGTTCCTAAACCAAGCTCACTCATCAGTTCAAACTCACCACCAATGAACTCTACACGCTCTTGCATGTTCCTTAACCCAATCCCTTGTTGGTGCACTGCTTGGTTAACCACAAAGCCAACACCGTCGTCACGTATGAGTAATTGCAGCATATTGCCCATTTTTTGCAAAGTAACCGTCACTTTTTTCGCTCTTGCGTGTTTTTCGATGTTGTTCAAAGACTCTTGAGCAACACGATACAAGGTCGTCGCGACCTCCGACGTCAGTTTGTACTGCTGAGTATCAAAATTACTCTCGATATCAATCCCAGAGTGAGAGTGAAAGTCTTGCAGTAAAGTGGTCAGTGCCGCCTCTAAGCCGATATCATCAAGGGCGCTAGGGCGAAGTTGATGAGAAATATGCCTTACTTCATTTATCGCGGTGACCAATGAGCGTTGCGATTTATCTAAGTGGGATTTGAGTTTTTCGTCTTCCAGTCTATGACTCATTAAATCCAAATGACATTTACTAGAAACTAACAGCTGGTTGATTCCATCATGCAACTCTCTCGCTAGATGCTTTTTCTCATCCTCTTGAAACATGACGGTTTTATGTGCCAACTCTTTAAGGTTTTTATCGGCAAGACGGTGTTCATGCAGATTGATCGCTAAAGTGAGAACGATAATTACAGCAACGGTCACCGCTAAGATCACGACGACCGAGAAAAAAGTCGTTTCGATATTTTTGTTCACCGCAGCACGCATATTGGCAACTTCTTGGCTGACGTCCTCAATATAGAGCCCTGTCCCTATCATCCATTCCCACTTATCGAGCCATGCGGCGTAGCTAAGCTTTGGGACGACCTCACCCGTAGATGGCTTTTGCCACAGGTATTGATGAAACCCACCACCTGATTGAGCTTGATACAACAAAGCTTCAATTAGACGATCGCCATTCTCGTCTTCAAGATAGAGTAAGTTCTCCCCGACTAGCTCTGGAAGAACAGGATGTACAAGGTTGGTACCGTATTTATCGTAAGCGAAAAAGTAGCCGTCTGCTCCGTAGCTTAAACGGTTTAAAATCGCTTTCACGCGTGTTTTAGCAACGCTCTCTTCTAAGGTTGGATCGTTGTAGATATAAGAAATGGAGTCAAAGGCGACGTCGACCGTATCTTTCAACGCCGCCTCTTTTGATTGGATCAGGTTTTGATGAAAGATCTCTACCTCCCTTTTGCCAAGAGTCTTGGTTTGATAGATAGAAATCCAACTGATACTCGCTGACACCAATACCACGGGTATCAATGTCAGCAGAATTAACTTTGCTTTGAGAGGCATCCCTTTCCTCCATGAAACGCTGCTTTACAGCTCACTATCTTAGCAGCACAAATAACTCGACTTCGTCCGCCTAGACATAAATAGCAGCTTAACAACTTGTCTCAAAAGGTAAAAACTCTCACTTCACAAAATCTCTTTTATTATCGAGTGATCAACTCATGCCATAAAAGCCAGGGAAGAACAGCAAAGAAGCCAACACGACAATTTGAATCGCGATAAACGGCATTACACCTTTGTAAATATCTCGCGTAGTGACACCTGCTGGTGCGACGCCTTTTAGATAGAACAAACTAAAACCAAATGGCGGTGTTAGGAATGATGTCTGTAAGTTCATTGCGATAAGAATCGCAAACCACGTCATGTTGATACCCATCAACTCAGCGACCGGCGCAATAATTGGCACGATGATAAAACAGATTTCAACGAAGTCGATAAAGAAACCTAAAATCAGAATCACCACCATAGTAATGATGAGAAAGCCCCACTTTTCTCCAGGCAATTCTAACATCCACTCTTCGACTAGATAATCACCGCCGGTGTAGGTAAATGCCATTGAGAAGGCGGTTGCCCCTAGCAAAATAGCAAAGACCATTGCGGTTACTTTAACGGTTTCTTTCGATGCATCATAAATCATCGACCAACTAAACTGCTTATACAGTAACGACAGAACTATCGCACCAGCGCCGCCCAGAGCCGCTGACTCTGTTGGCGTTGCAATCCCAGCAAAGATTGAGCCCAATACCACAATGATCAGTGCTAGTGGCGGTAAAACGGCTTTCAGCGCGGTGAACACTTCTTGCTTTCGACTGATCGACTCATCGCGCTCTATCGCCTGTGCGGCTTGAGGGTTCAACTTTGCGTAAATAAGAATGTAGATCACATAGGCGCCAACAAGTGTAATACCGGGCCAAATCGCAGCTTGAAATAGGTCCCCTACCGGAACGCCGAGTACATCCCCTAACAAGATCAACACGATAGAAGGTGGAATAATTTGTCCCAAGGTACCAGACGCACAAATAGTCCCGCACGCCAAGCCTTTGTCGTAATTGTATTTAAGCATCACAGGGAGTGAGATCAGCCCCATCGCAACAACCGATGCGCCGACTACGCCCGTTGACGCGGCAAGTAGTGCGCCAACTAATACTGTCGAAATAGCAATACCACCACGGACGCCGCCAAACAGACGTCCCATCGACTCAAGCAGTTGCTCTGCAAGCTTCGTCTTCTGAAGTACTAGTCCCATGAAGACAAACAATGGTACGGCCATTAGCACCGTATTTTCCATAATGGACTGAATTCGATATGGCATAAAAGCAAACATCTCGATGCCTTCAGCCCAAACACCAAAAATCAGCGCGATACCACCAAAAGTAAAGGCAACGGGAAATCCCAATAGAAGCGCAAAGAGCGCAACAAAAAACATCACTATACCGATCATAATGACTTCCTTTTACGACGTACCGTTATTACCGGCATAGATAAGATGAGGGTTAACAATCTTGTTGATCGAATGCAGCAGCAGTCCAATGCCACTAACTGCCATAAAGAAAAATGACAGCGGAATCATCGCTTTGATGATCCAACGATATGGCAATCCGCCTGGATCACCAGACGTCTCGCCTAGCGCGTAACTTTCTTTGGCGAAATCGATACCAAACCAAGCCACCAGTAGGCAAAAAGGGAATAAGAAAAATAGCGTGCCTATGATGTCGATGATGGATTGTGCTTTGTAAGATAAGCGTTCATAAAAAATGTCGACTCGGACATGGCCACCAGACTTAATCGCGTAAGGCACACCAAGCAAAAATACGGCGGAGAATAGATGCCATTCCATTTCTTGGAATGCAATGGATACATCGTTGAATACATATCGCATCACAACGTCGTAAACCACATTCACCAACAATAAAATAAACAGGATGCTGGACAACCATCCGAGAAAATCGCTAAAGCGGTTAAATAATCGCTCAATATAAATAAGACTTCTCATTCCGAACTCCGTGGAACGTTTGGATACGCTCCGCTATGGTGCGGAGCATTCATTATGAAGTTTTCTTGGGCTTCGTTCGCAGGCTAAACCTCTCGGCGTCGCCTGCGTCATAACGTTATTGTTGAGCTTGACTGTTTAAGTAAGCTCGGTGTGAAATGTCTGACCAAGGTCGAACTTGATTCATGTAGTTCGCTTGCGACTCTTGAATCTCTTTCGCCAAAGCATCTTTTTCTGCGTGCTCTTTCAACAAACGATCGTTTGCTTCTCGCAACGCAGCCACTACTTCAGGCGGGAAGTCTTTGACTTCAACATTTGGGTATTCAGATTTGATAGATGCCCAGTTTTTGCCACTTTCGTGTTTCGATTGCGTGTACATATCGTAAGCGGCGGTTTTCATTGCTACTTGTAAAATCGCTTTTAGATCATCAGGTAGACGGTTCCAAGTACGCTTATTAACAAGGAACTGAAGCTCAGTTGCTGGCTCATGCCAACCTGTGTAGTAGTATGGCGCGATTTTGTGGAAGCCCATGCGCAAGTCCAATGATGGACCAACCCACTCCAAGGCATCAATTGTGCGACGCTCTAGAGAGGTATATAGTTCACCAGGGGCGATATTCGTTGGTTTTGCACCTAGTTCTGCCAAGATCTCACCAGCAAAACCTGGGATACGCATTTTCAAACCCTGCAAATCCTCGACGGACTTGATCTCTTTCTGGAACCACCCGCCCATCTGAGTATCGGTATTACCGCCAGGGAAAGACATCAAATTATGTGGAGAGTACACCTTCTCCATCAGCTCCATACCACCGCCGTAGTAAAACCACGCATACTGCTCAGTTGGTAACATACCGAAAGGCATAGAAGTGAAGTAAAGTGTGTTTGGAACCTTGCCCTTCCAGTAGTAAGACGCCGAGTGGCCCATGTCGTATTGACCAGACTTAACCATATCAAACACCCCAAAAGGCGCTTTGTGCTTGTTTGCGGAATCAATACGGATTTGCAGACGCCCGTTGGACATCTCCTCTGCCATTTTTGCCATGTTTTTTGTCGCATCACCAAAAATCGGGAAGTTAGGTCCCCAAGTTTCAGCAAGCTTTAAACGATAGACTTTTTCAGCAGCATTTGCAGAAGTCACAACGAATGTCATCGCGGCAACGACAGCGGTTGTTTTGAGCACTCGTTTTAAAGATTTTTGGATTAGACTCATCGTTCACGTCCTTTATCACCAAGGTTATTGTTGTCATCCATTTCATTAGGATTGGCTGTATTCGGTATAAAAGATGTAACAATGTTGTCGAATGCGAAATGGGCATGAACACGGAAGCGAGTAATTCATCAATAAGACATTAGCCTTAGGTATTACGTATAACTACGTAGGATAGCCGTTATACAACAAGTTTAACTATCATAAAATTAATGAGTTACTTTTCCCTTAACGATGCAAAAGAAAAATGATACGTACGTACTTCTCTGCCAAAAAATTTACATAGTATTTAAGAAAATGTGACAAAGCACTTATTGGCAGCGTTAAAATCAATACCTAATGGATTATTTTCAATACGAAGATAAAAAAATACCTCGGCATTGGCCGAGGTATTCAAGCTAGAACGGTAG
>NZ_WXWT01000212.1:0-2996 GCF_009904725.1 Vibrio sp. V43_P6S15P86 | reverse complement strand
AGAAAACATTGAGATACTTACAAAACGAAGTGTCCAAGAAAGTAGGCGCCCCCTACTAAGGAATGATTGATATGACAGCACTAATTACTCAATGGCTAGAACGAGACCCTGATCCTAAGACTCGCGAAGAGCTACAACACCTAGTCGATACAAATAATAAACAAGAGCTTACTGATCGCTTTGGATCGCGCCTTGCCTTTGGTACAGCAGGGTTACGCGGCAAAGTGGGCGCAGGTCCAAACCGAATGAACCGTTTGGTGATTCAAGAGACAGCCACTGGCCTAGGAAACTATTTGCTAGAGCAAGTCAAAGATGCCGCAAGTCGTGGTGTCGTTATTGGCTACGACGGTCGTCCTGATTCGAAACAATTCGCGCATGATACCGCTTCCGTACTGACTGCCCTTGGTATCAAGGTTTATCTAACATACGATGTTGCAGCAACCCCAATTGTTGCGTTTGGTGTCCGAACATTGAATGCTGCGGCCGCTGTTGTTGTTACCGCTAGCCACAATCCACCAGAGTACAATGGCTTTAAAGTATATTGGGAGAATGGCGCACAAATCATTCCTCCACACGACTCTGGAATCGCAGCGAAAATTGATGACGCAACAACGAAGCCATTACCTTTAATGTCTCTCGATGATGCAAAACAGCACGGTTTGTTAGTTTGGTTGGAAGACGACTACTACCAAACTTACCGTAAAACGATGAACGAAAACGCGCTGCTTACTCCTGACAACAACACCGATATTTCTATCGCTTACACTGCGATGCATGGCGTTGGCGCGAATATGGCGGAAACGCTACTTGCCGACGCAGGCTTCCAAAAAGTGGCAAGTGTTAAGGAACAGCGCGAACCTGATGGTAGCTTCCCAACCGTCAACTTCCCAAACCCTGAAGAAGCGGGAGCAATGGATATGGTGATGGCGTTAGGTAAGTCCGTAGATGCTGATATCGCTTGTGCTAACGATCCAGATGCCGACCGTTTTGCAGTGGCGGTCAAACGCCCAGATGGCGAATACCAAATGTTAACCGGCGACCAAGTGGGTTCACTGTTTGGCGATTACTTGCTAGAACAGCAACCTAACGCTCTGGTTGGCAACACCATCGTATCATCAAGAATGCTGAGCAGCATCGCTAAGGCGCATGGCGCACAATACTATCAAACGTTAACAGGCTTCAAATGGCTCACTAACGTTGCAATGGAGCAAGAGACAGAAGCCAATCCATTCTTGTTTGCTTATGAAGAAGCGCTCGGTTATACCGTGGGTAACAAGGTGTGGGATAAAGATGGTTTATCTGCAATCGTCGCATTTGCCCAGCTAACAGGTAAGCTTAAAGCTCAAGGCAAAACACTATGGGATAAACTGGAAGAACTGTACCGCAAGCACGGTTTCTACTTTAACGCGCAGCGCAGTATCGCTCTAGACCCGAACTCTCCACCAATCGGTGACAAACTCCGTGCAAACCCACCAACAGAGATTGCTGGTAAAAAAGTCGCAGTAACTGAAGATCTAAAAACATCAGTTCGCATGTTTGATGACGGCTCAGAAGAATCCATTGACTTACCAGCAAGTGACGTATTGATTTATCACCTAGAAGATCAGTCTCGTGTGATTGTTCGCCCTTCGGGTACTGAGCCAAAACTAAAATGTTACTACGAAGTCATCAACCTTTTCCCTGCGGATATGAGCTATGCACAAGCACAGCAAGCGGCAGAAGCGAAGATGAACGAACTTATCGACGCGCATCAGACAAGTTTGTAAGTCAAAGAGAAGCAGAGACATCTGATATGATAAGAGGCGCAAATTCGCGCCTCTTTTTTTGATTTTGACTAGAACAAGTCAAGCTAACCAGTGCTTTTCCCTAGCTTACAATTTCCTTTTGTAGAAAGTACTTGTGGATGCCCTCTGCAGGATAGCCTGAGTACTGCCCTACTTTTTCAAAACCCAATTTGAGATAGAATTCGAGAGCTTGGAAGCTGTAGGTATCCAAATAAACATGGGTAACCCCGTGAGGCTTTACTTTTTCTTCTAACATTGACATTAACTGGCTACCGATACCAGATGTCCGACTTTCAGCATCTACCCACAAAAACTCAACAAACACCGTGTTTTTAAACATTTCGCCAGTCAGACCACCCATGATCTTGCCATTCTCATCTTTAGCAAAACATCCCACAGCATGCACTTCCCCTTCAGGCAAATGCAGTCGGTTATAAGATCGAATACCTTCACGAACAGAATCAAGGTCTGTTTGATCTGGATTTAAACAAAATTCAAGCTTCATACATCCTCTCCTTAGGAAACATCAATATCCTAAAACAAAAAGCCAGCAATTGCTGGCTTTCTGGTGGAATATGATAACTTTATAAGGCGAAACTGCTCAGCATCCACAACGCGAGAATAACGAACACTAAACCCATTAGTTTATGTTGATAAGTGCGGAATTTTTCGTTCTCGATCAGCCCCTTACCCAATGTGCCTGCCAGCGCAACAAGCAATAAATTGAATGATAAGCCAAGGACGTTTAACAATAACCCTAGTGCTAGCATCTGCTCACCAGAAGACGCTGTGATATTGCTTGAGACAAACTGCGGCAAAAACATCACAAAAAATACCAACGCTTTAGGGTTAAGCAAATTACTCATCAAAGCACGTTGATAATAAGTTGACGCCATTTTGTTTTGACCATCAAGCTCTGGAGCCGAAGATGCCTCAGCTCGTAAGCAGTCCCAGCCCATTTTTAGCAAGTATGCGCCACCTAATAGATGAAGGACTTTAAGGGCGATTGGGCTCATTGCAATCAGGGTAGATACTCCCATTGCAGCAAGCAAAGTAAGAATAACACCAGACGTCGCATTGCCTAAGCTAGCAAACAGACCGACCTTCTTACCGTAACTCATACTAGAGCTCGCGATAAGCAACATATCGGGGCCTGGTACAGCAACAAAGCCACTACTGCGGTGAGATAAACAGGAAGTACAGATAAATCAA
>NZ_WXWT01000114.1:0-2998 GCF_009904725.1 Vibrio sp. V43_P6S15P86 | reverse complement strand
TGACATTTTTAATCTGGATACTACCTCAACAACCAAATCTCGTGCCAAACCAGTAAAGCGAAAGTGGCGTGAAATAGAAGAGATGAACGACAGGCGCAATTTGCTTAAAGAGCTACGCGAACTTGATGCCTGTACCGACTACAACTTGGAAGACATTAAACTCTAATTCAAACAAAAGGCACCTTAAGGGTGCCTTTTGTTTTTGTTTACAGTAACCGTAAACGACTTGAGTTTAAGCGCCAGGATTTGGGTATGATTACCGTTATTACTCAATAGGAATTTTCCTGTCTTTTGGTTGAGAAACGCAAACGATAAATTTACGTCCAATTCTCAATAAATAAGAAATGCAGCTAACAAACCCGAGTGATACTTTCGCTCGCTCAGGTTTTATCGCACACACTTAAACATACTCAGCATCACTTTGACGCACACGTTCAGCTAACTGTTTATAACGATCGGCAATAGTGTCACCAAAAACTGGGTCATCTTCACTGACGCTCCATAAGCTTTCAACATGCTGCCAATCTTCGGTAGTGAATAGCTCCTCAATGAGAGGCAGGATTTTTCGCTCCTCTAACTCCAAGTGGCGTCTTTGTGATTCAATGAAGTCCTCTAGGTGGGCCACAAACATGTCTTGAGGCACAACAGCATCCTGCAGGATCATCTCTATCAAGGAAGCAAACTCTTTGGTTTTACTTGCTAACTCTTGGTGTTCTTTCTCTAAGTTTTCCATGGTCTGTTGCTTACCATAGTGCTCAAGAAAGTGGTGATAGAGAATATCTTCTTTCGGATGGTGAACTTTTTCTGAATGATTAGAGAGGTAATCAACTATCTCGTTTACTAATGCGTAGTTGATCGCACGTTCTTCTTTTATCTCATTAAGTTTATGGCGCAGTATCGCCAACAGACGAACCATATAACCGTGTTCGCGTCGAATTCTTTCGATCATCATAGCGTCTCTCCTTAACACCTACTTTTAATAAGTGTACATGAGAAATTTGCCATCAGCCTCGAGCGTGCTCAAAAAAACAGCGATAATGGCAGCATTATCGCTGTCTCTTCTTTTATACAGTTAATGGCAAATGCCAGTTGATTGGTGCTTTCCCTTGCGAGGCAAGTAACTGGTTTGCTTGAGAGAAATGCTTACAACCAAAAAAACCTCGGTGCGCTGAGAGTGGTGATGGATGTGGTGCGGCTAACACATGATGTTTATTGCGATCAATAAAGCGCCCTTTCTTCTGAGCGTGAGAGCCCCACAATAAAAACACCACGCCTTCCTGATGCTGGTTTATCGCTTCAATCACTCGGTCAGTGAACGTTTCCCACCCCGTTTTTGAATGTGAATGCGCTTTACCTTGCTCAACCGTCAATACCGTATTGAGCAGCAATACACCTTGCTCTGCCCAGCTTTGTAAGAATCCATGCTGAGGGATTTGGAACCCTTCAATATCTTGAGCCAGCTCTTTATACATATTAACGAGTGATGGTGGCGTTTTGATTCCAGGAAGAACGGAAAAGCACAAGCCATGCGCCTGATTTGGACCATGGTATGGGTCCTGCCCCAGAATCACTACTTTAACATCGTTAAACTCGGTAAAACGAAACGCATTAAAGACATCTTTCGCTGGCGGAAAAATCGCTTTGCCTGCGGCGCGTTCTGCTTCTACAAAATTCAAAGTGTCTACAAAGTAGCTCTGTTTTTTCTCTTCGCCGATCACATCGTGCCAAGTGGGTGACTGATTCATGGAAAGTTCCTGTCCTAAATTTTGCTTCTATTCTAACGAGCGAAACCCAAACAAACAAAAACTTACCACGAACTTGAGAACAGTAATAAAAGGCTAATGCTTCTGTGGCGTTAGAAAATGCCCCTGTCCAGTAATGTGACGATTAGGCATCGGCAAACGAAGCACGCGGCGGCTATATGCGTAAGAAGCAAAAGAGTGTGGTCGAGACATAGTGGCATCCTTCTTTCTTAATTCAAATTGACTTAAGTGACTAAGAAAGAAAAGTGCCAACTCTGTGATCACATCATTGGTTATCTATCGCCGCTAGATGAAACTGACGCAGTGCGTTGATTTCTTGCTGCCAGATGTCCGGATCAATTGTTTCTAAAATCAGAGGGATACCATCAAAGCGAGGGTCTTTCGCGATGTACTCAAAACAATCCCACCCGATCTCTCCTTTGCCTAATGAGTGGTGGCGATCCACTTTGCTGGCAAACTCAACTTTTGAATCATTTAGATGCATTGCTCTTAAATAGTGCATCCCAACAATACGGTCGAATTCAGCAAAGGTATGCTCACAATCCTCTTTAGTACGCAGATCGTAACCGGCGGTAAACGTGTGGCAAGTATCGAGACATACACCAACACGTTCTTTGTCTTCCACTTGCTCGATGATTTCAGCAAGGTGCTCAAACTTCCAACCTAGGTTTGTACCCTGACCAGCCGTATTCTCGATTACCGCGATCACATTCGGCACCGCTTTGTGCGCAAGATTGATCGACTCAGCGATCGTCGCTAAGCACTCCTGTTCCGAGACTTTCTTTAGATGACTACCCGGGTGGAAGTTAAGTAAAGTCAGCCCCAACTGATTACAACGCTCCATCTCATCAATAAATGCCGCGCGTGACTTATCCAACTTATCCGCTTCTGGTGCACCTAAATTAATTAGATAAGAGTCATGGGGAAGAATATGTTCTGCACCGAAACCCAGCATTTTACAGTTCGCTTTAAACGCACTGATGGTTTTTGCTTCTAAAGGCTTCGCCACCCACTGGCGTTGGTTTTTTGTAAATAGTGCGAACGCATTCGCGCCAATTTCGCGAGCTCTCAACGGCGCTTGATCGACCCCACCAGCAGCAGAGACATGTGCACCAATGAGTTTATTCCCAAGCTTGTTTTTCATGTTTGTCATTTAATCACTTTAGACTTTCAGTATTGCTACCTAAATACAGATAGTTGCGTTAATCAGTTTAAACTTTAAGCTTAATTTGTAG
>NZ_WXWT01000450.1:0-3024 GCF_009904725.1 Vibrio sp. V43_P6S15P86 | reverse complement strand
TTGTAACTAAATATAGCAAAAAGATAAGTGAATTTTTTTAGGTTTTACCATTAGTTGACGTAAGGTAATAACCAACTGAAAAATAATAAAAAAGCCGCATCATGCGGCTTTTTTAAAAACTGTCTTTATTACTCGTCAAATAGACCTAGGTGCTCTTTCGCGTATGCCTCGAACTCGTCGCAGCCACCGATGTGCTCTTGGTCGATAAAGATTTGAGGAACAGTTTCAACTGGTTTACCAACTGTTTTCTCAAGATCTGCTTTAGAAATGCCTTCAGCATGGATATCAACGTAACGGTAGTTGAAGTCGTCACGCTTCGCTTTTAGCGTTTCTGCGTGTTCTTTTGCACGAACACAGAAAGGACATGCAGGGCGACCAAAGATAACAACGAACATAATCTTATTTCTCCTAAATCTATTCTTTTTTGAAAGCGTACAAAACATAGCGGCTGAGTGCGCTCTCTTTTGTTGTAGTAACTATGCCCGATCCAGATACGGAAATAAAGCGGCAATTACCTCTTGGTTCTATAGGTGAAATCTATCGAATAAAAACTAAACGCGCTCCCTTATTCTATGGCTCTAAAGTATGTGAAGTGACGCATAAAAAACATACATTTTAAGGGGTTAATGATGGCAAGGTGGAATTGGTCAATTTTTTTTATTCAAAAACATAGCAATCTAATCTGGCTATACGCAAATGACTTCAACTCTTACATAAGTGTTAAATCAGAGGGCAAGAGGTTATTTGGGTATATTATTTTGGGAGGATGTGTATGTTTCAGTTTATGACTGCAACAAGGATTATATTTGGTGAAGGTGCACTTCAGTCTTCATTATCCGTTATCAACCAATTTGGCTACAGTGTTTTACTGGTAACTGGGAAGGACACCCAACGAGCCACGCCCATCATTAACTACCTTAAAGCTCAAAATATGCGTTACCAACACGTAGCAATCAATGGCGAACCTTATATCACAATGGTAGAAGAGACCGCGGTACTCGGTAGAAAATTCCAGCCTGATATGGTGATTGCTATTGGCGGTGGCAGTGTCATCGATATGGGTAAAGCTCTAGCCGCTATTATTCCTAACCAAGGCAATGTTTACGACTACGTCGAGGTGGTAGGAAGAAACGTACCATTAAAGGCTAAACCTCTTCATTTTATTGCAATTCCTACGACAGCAAGCACGGGTTCAGAGGTGACTCGAAATGCGGTGTTGAAGTCTGGACAAGATAAAGTGAAAGTGAGTCTTCGAAGCCCTGATATGCTGGCAGACGTTGCCATTGTGGATCCGACGCTCACTTATGGAACCGATCAATACACATCCGGGCGTGGCGCGATGGATGCGTTCACTCATTTGATGGAAGCGTATGTGTGTGGTGAGCCAAATCCTCTTACAGATATGGTGTGCGAAGAGGGACTTCGTCGTTTAAGCCGTTCAGTGATTGCTGCTTGTAAGCAAGATAATCATAAGGCTCGGTCGGACTTATCGTTCGCTGCGTTGCTTGGTGGCATGGCCATTACTAACGCCAAATTAGGTGCTGCGCATGGGCTTGCGTCGGCGTTAGGAGGTAAGTTAGATGCTCCCCACAGCGTGATCACGGCGCGTCTTGCACCGCACGTGATGCAGGAAAATATTAACGCCGCGAAGCTCGCTGGCAGGAATGATGTGATAAGTCGTTATCGTAAACTTGCCCAATTGGTTACCGATCGTGCGAACGCGAATGAGCACGATGGGGTTCTTTGGGTAAATATGGTGTTAGATAAGTTAGCGTTGCCGTTACTTGGCCAATTCGGAGTATGCCAAACTTCTTTTGAACAAGTGGCGAACGATGCGCTTAAGTCGATGGCGATCAAAGGCAACCCGTTACCCCTTAATCAGGAACGTTTGATATACATATTGCAGCAAGTCTGTGATTGCAGTGGAGAGTGTGTGGCAGAGAGCACACAACACGTGAGCTCTGTAGAAGTGCTTGAATCAAGAACGGACTTATCGAGTGTGAACGACTTGGGTTGATGTATTGATCTAAAGCACATTGAAAAAAGGGGAGCGTTGAGCTCCCCTTTATTAAATCTTTCACTAAACAGCAGGACTTAGTACTGACTTAGCTTGTCATAGCGACTGTCTTTCAACGCATCTTTTACGCGTTTTAGGTTCTCACGGAAACCTGTACCACGGCGGAGTGTGAAGCCAGTTGCCAGTACATCAATCACCGTCATCTGTACAACTCGACTCGCCATTGGCATATAGACGTCGGTATCTTCAGGAATATCAAGCGTAATAGCGAGTGAACTTGCCTTTTCTAGCGGTGAGTCCTTTGCTGTAATCGCAATGACTGTCGCGCCGTTTTCACGAGCAAGGTTTGCTATTTCGACCTGACTCTTCGTTCGACCTGTGTGAGAAATAAGAACCACAACATCATTATCACTGCAGTTAATACAACTCATGCGCTGCATGACAATGTCTTCAAAACAAGTAATTGGAATGTTAAAGCGAATAAACTTGTTTTGTGCGTCTCGGGCTACAGAAGATGATGCACCAAGACCAAAGAATGAAATGCGCTTCGCTTGCGTTAGCAAATCGACCGCACGGTTCACTTGCATTGGATCTAGGCTGTTTTTCGCGACATCTAAACACGCCATGGTCGATTCGAAAATCTTATGGGTGTACGCGTCTGGGCCATCGTCTTCTTCCACGTTACGGTTAACGTAAGGGGTACCGTTGGCTAGGCTCTGTGCCAAGTGAAGCTTAAAATCTGGAAAGCCCTTGGTGTCCAGACGACGACAGAAGCGGTTTACAGTGGGCTCACTAACATCAGCCATTTTAGCCAACGTTGCAATGCTTGAATGAATTGCAGTTTGTGGAGACGCCATAATTACTTCCGCAACTTTGCGCTCTGACTTACTGAAATTCTCCAGGTTTTTTTGAATTTTTTCTAATGTATTCATAGTGTTCACGAGGGTATAGAGAACAACTCGCTGGCTCTGTTAACGAAAGGAAACACGAAGATTCCAGAGTAGAGT
>NZ_WXWT01000300.1:0-3037 GCF_009904725.1 Vibrio sp. V43_P6S15P86 | reverse complement strand
TCATGCCCGCTTCATTAACACAAAGGTTTTATTTTGAATTTTATTACGGACAACAAACTACCGTTGGGCCAATGGATGGAAACTGGCGTCGATTGGTTAACCATCAATGCGTCGGGTTTCTTCGATGCAATCTCTATTACACTTGAAACGATCATTCTTTTCGTGGTGGATATTTTTAAATGGATGCCACCTGCAGCGCCAATCATTATGACGGCGGCAATTGCTTGGTTCTTACACCGCAGCATTCCGCTTGTTGTATTCATCGTGTTGGCCTTGCTCGCAATTCTCAACCTTGGTTACTGGCAAGAAATGCTGGAAACCTTTGTCCTTGTGTTTGCAGCGACAACGATTTCCGTATTAATTGGCGTGCCGTTGGGCATTATGGCGGCACACCGTCCTTGGTTATACACCTTGTTGCGACCAATCCTCGATTTGATGCAGACCGTGCCGACATTCGTTTACCTAATTCCAACCTTGGTTCTGTTTGGCTTAGGTATTGTCCCTGGCCTAATCTCGACCATCATTTTCGCTATCGCTGCGCCAATTCGATTGACGTACCTCGGTATTATTAAAGTGCCGGAGGAGCTACTTGAAGCGGGCAAAGCATTTGGTGCAAGCCGCATGAAGTTGCTGTTTAAGGTGGAATTACCTGCGGCATTACCAAGTATTATGGCCGGTGTTACGCAATGTATTATGTTGTCTCTGTCTATGGTGGTCATTGCGGCGCTTGTTGGTGCTGATGGACTTGGTAAGCCAGTCGTACGCGCACTGAATACCGTAAACATCTCGCAAGGTTTTGAAGCGGGTTTAGCGATTGTACTCGTCGCCATCATTCTTGACCGCTTGTGTAAAGCACCAAACCAGAAGGAGGCTTAATCATGGACGCTATTACTATTCAAAATCTTGATGTGGTTTTTGGTCTGCATCAGTCACAAGCGTTAGCACTACTAGACCAAGGCAAGTCTCGACAAGAAATCATCGACGAAACTGGCCAAGTGGTTGGGGTTGATAATGTTTCGCTGAACGTGAAACAGGGTGAGATCTGTGTTTTGATGGGGCTTTCAGGTTCGGGTAAATCAAGTTTGCTGCGAACAGTTAATGGGTTGAACGAAATTTCTCGTGGCTCTCTGAAAATTAAAGACGGCGACGACATGGTTGAGCTCTCTAACTGTGACGAACAGAAGTTGCGCCACCTTCGTACTCACCGCGTATCCATGGTGTTTCAGAAGTTTGCATTGATGCCATGGTTAACGGTATTAGATAACGTTGCGTTTGGTCTAGAAATGCAAGGCATTGGCAAAGCAGAGCGCCGTAAAAAAGCGCGTGAACAGCTCGAAATGGTCGGTTTGTCTGAGTGGGAAACGAAATTCCCGCACGAGCTCTCTGGTGGTATGCAGCAGCGTGTTGGCCTAGCGCGAGCGTTCGCGATGGACACAGATATCTTGTTAATGGATGAGCCGTTTTCAGCGCTTGACCCATTGATTCGTGCTCAGCTTCAAGATGAATTGATTCTGCTTCAAGAAAAGCTAAACAAAACCATTCTTTTTGTGAGCCACGACTTGGATGAAGCGCTTAAAATCGGTAACAACATCGCCATTATGGAATCAGGAAAGTTGATTCAACACGGCAAGCCAGAACAGATCATTCTTGCTCCAGAAAACGATTATGTGGCTGACTTTGTAGCCCACACTAATCCATTGAACGTACTTAAGGGACGCTCTTTGATGCGTGACGACTTAGTTCGTGAAGATGAGCGTGTTCTGATTTGCCCTGACAAAGATATTTGGGTGACCCAAGAGAGCAAAGGCTTAAGCTTAGCGGATACAGATAAGTCGTTGGTTCAATGGAAGAGCGATTCTTCGAACCTTGATGAGGTAAACGAAAATTCTCTGGTTCAGGTTAGCCCGGAAATCAGTATGCGAGAAGCGATTGAGCTTAAGCAGCGCAGCAATCAGCCTCTGCTTATGGTGGAGGACAACCAGTTAGTTGGTGTGTTAAGCGACAACGAGCTTTACGATGCATTGCTTGGTAACTTTAAGTCTGAGCAAGTGGCATAAAGTTAGAGTAGAGTTGAAGCCAAGCTAAAAAAGAGCCGCACATTAGTGCGGCTCTTTTTGGTTTAAACAATGAGTTAAGTAGTTAAGCTAAGGAAACGGTCGACTATAGAGTCGTAATTACATCATCCATCGCAAGGCGAGCTTTTGGTAGACCATGATTATAATCTTCCCCGTCTTTGTGATAGCCAATCGCCAGTGCAACTTCACAGACATGGCCTTCTAATTCTTCTTTGAATACTTCTCCAATCAGTGTTGGGTCTACACCTTCCATCGGCGTTGAATCAATGCCTAGTCGTGCCAATGTGTGTAGTAGGTTGCCTAGTGCCAAATAGACTTGTGCTTTTGTCCAGTTTCCGTTGAAGCCATTTTCGTCCGTATTTGCATCTGCAAAAGCGTAAGCACCCATAAAGTTGTTGTACATTTCCGCCGGTAGGTGGCCAGACGTTACTTCGGCATCCACACGTTTCGCGAACTTCTCTTTGGTGAAGTTTGGATCGTACGCAAAAAGAATCGTATGTGACGCGGCTTTAGCGTGTGGCTGGTTAAACTGGTGCATATTTGCAAACGTATCGTGGAAACGTTGCTTGGCCTCATCACTTTCAATCACGATGAATTTCCACGGTTGCGAGTTAATCGAAGACGCTGAAAGACGGAGTGCTTCTTTGATGATTGCTATATCTTCTTGAGAAACGCGTTTGGTTTCGTCGTATTTTTTAGCAGTGTAGCGGCTGTTTAGATCAGTAATGATTTGATGAGACACGTTTGTATCCTTTTTATTTTTGTGACAAATGAGGATGCGCTTAGCATCGACAACCATGCGTACCTCGAATATGGATTCATAATACGGGATATTTTTTCATTGATAAGAGGGCGTTTATTTGAATCACTTTTTACTTTTTATTGAAAATTGGCGTGCTTCATAGGGTTAGGCATCATCATTTAGATGCTTTTGATGATTATTAAATTACACTCATATTAAG
>NZ_WXWT01000482.1:0-3038 GCF_009904725.1 Vibrio sp. V43_P6S15P86 | reverse complement strand
CGCTTGATGTATGTTCTTGCTTCTACTAAACCAAGGATAAAAGAGACCCATGAGTCCATTTTTGTCATTTGACCGTGCAAACTGGGCCGAGTTAAGAAACTCTGTACCGATGACACTTTCTGAAGACGACTTGACTGCGCTTCAGGGCATTAATGAAAACCTAACCATGGAGGAAGCGGTAGAAATCTACCTTCCTTTGTCTCGTCTTTTGAATCTGTACGTCCAAGCCCGTCAAAGCCGCAACTCTGTATTACAACAATTCTTGAATACGGAAGAACATGCCCCTCCTTTTGTGATTGGTATCGCCGGCAGTGTCGCTGTAGGCAAAAGTACGACAGCTCGTATTCTGACCGCATTGCTTTCTCGTTGGGAGAATCATCCCAAAGTGTCCTTGGTCACTACAGATGGCTTTCTATATCCGAAAAAGGTACTAGAAGAACGCGGTATCATGCATCGTAAAGGGTTTCCTGAGTCCTATGATATCAAACGTTTAGTTGAGTTTATGTCTGACGTTAAAGCGGGTAAGCCGGATCTTGAAGTACCTATTTACTCCCACATCACGTATGACATTACGGACGAACTAAGAAAAGTTGATAGACCGGATGTTCTTATCATTGAAGGTTTAAACGTTCTACAAAGTGGAATGGATTATCCGCATGATCCACATCGCGTCTTTGTCTCTGATTTTTTAGATTTTTCGATCTATGTCGATGCTGAAACAGAGACAATTGAACAGTGGTATGTGGAACGATTTTTAAAGTTTCGCCAAGGGGCTTTTACTAAACCCGGTTCTTATTTTAGTCACTACACGCAACTGTCAGTCGATGAAGCAAAGCAAAAAGCGAAACAAATTTGGCATGATATTAATGGGCTCAACTTGGAGCTAAATATTCTTCCCACCCGAGAAAGAGCCCATTTGATTCTACACAAAGGCGTCAACCACTTGGTTGATAAGGTGTCTTTACGAAAGTAATTGAACGTCAATCGCTTTTACGCAACGAGATTTCCCCACCAATGTAAGTCTCTAGCCCTTGCGAGGTTTCGAGTAATATCCCGCCTTGATGATCGATGCCGCGTACGACGCCGTGCACCTCTCTAGGTCCGATGAGCAGCTTGACTTGACGATTGAGAAAGTTATCTAATCGATTCCAACGTTCGACAAAGCTGGTAAGCCCTTTCAGTTCATACTCGATAAGTGCGGAATTCCAATGCTTGATAAGCGTCGTCGCTAGGACATTTCTATCGATCACGAGACTCTCGTTTACCTGATTCAATGTTGTCCATGGTTGATCAATCTCAGGTTGCTCATCAGGCATTCCAATATTGAGCCCCATCCCAATCACAAGATGAGCAGCACCACCGGCCTGCCCTGACATCTCCACTAAGATTCCTGCCAGTTTTTTATCTTGATAATACAGGTCATTTGGCCACTTGAGTTTAACGCCTTGTATGCCCATTTCTTCTAGTGCTTCCACTGCGGCAATACCAATAACAAGGCTTAAGCCCATTGCCGCGGCCATCCCCGCATCTAATCGCCAGTACATGGATAGGTATAAGTTAGAGCCAAATGGAGAGATCCATTGTCTACCGCGGCGACCACGTCCTTGTGCTTGATACTCAGCTATACAAACACGGCCCTTTTCTGACTCTGCAACTCTATCAAGCAAATACTGGTTGGTTGAGTTAATCACAGGAACAAGCTCAACAAGTGACTCCGCACTAGCAGTAAGGAGAGCTTCATCTAGCAACTGCAATGGTGATGCCAACTGGTAACCGCGCCCTTGCACTCGATAAATATCAATGCCCCACTCACTAAGACCTTTAATATGCTTAGCTATTGCCGCTCTGGATACATTCAGGGCTTCGCCCAGCGCCTCTCCAGAATGAAACTCGCCGTTACTTAATGACTTTAAGATATGAAGTTTCGTAGAGTGATCTTTTCTCATCTTAACGCCTCGATCTGAGCCAAGTTGGTTTCCCCGGTACGGTTCAGAAATCGCACTTCATGCTCAAGTTCTATTTGGTATTTATCCCACACTGCCTGCTTCACTAGGGAAGCAAGTGCGACAACATCATCGGCACTGCAGTTGTCCATGTTGGTCAAAACCAAGGCTTGCATAGGGTTGACCTGTGCACCATGCACAGACTTCCCCTTTAATCCGCACTGATCAATCAGCCAACCAGCCGCGACTTTCATTCCGCCAGGAGTTGGATAGGCCACGATATTAGTATGTTGCTTCATGAGCCGATCATAATGATCTTGAGTGATCACTGGGTTTTTAAAGAAACTTCCTGCGTTACCTACTTTGGCTGGATCCGGCAGTTTCTCCGTTCGCACTTGGCAAACTCGCTCGAAGATTGTTGCTGGGCTAAGTTGTTCTTCCGGAATATCTTTTAAAGGACCATATTGATTAATCGGCTGCCATTGTTTAGCCAGCTTAAGCCCTAGTGCGGTAATAAAGCACTTTTCATGCAAAGCGTGTTTAAAAATGGAGTCTCGGTAGCCAAAGTTACAGTCTCTGGCGCTCATTCTTCTATTTTCAAACGTAGTTAGATCAAGAACATCCACGTAGTCACAAATGTCTTTTAGCTCTAGCCCATAGGCTCCAATGTTTTGAATAGGAGCCGAGCCTGCACAGCCAGGGATCAGGGCTAGGTTTTCTAACCCACCAATTCCCTGACTCACACACCAGGAAACCAACTCAGGCCAGTCTTCACCACCTGCAACATGCAATAGGTATTGGTCATCCGTTTCCGTCACATCTTTACCCATGATTCGATTAACGATCACTAACCCGTCAAAATGCTCAGTGAAAAGAACATTACTTCCTTTACCTAAAAAAAGCTTCGGTAAATGGGTGAATCTCGGGTCTTGAAATAGTTGAATAACCTCCTCGAGCGACTCGATGATGGCTAAATAGGAACACGATTGTTCAATCCCAAAAGTATGGTAAGCCTTAAGGCTTGCATTTGTTTTAATTTGCATAGTAGGTTTGCAACGTCAGATAAGATTCTCTTAAACTGTCGACATTCTACAT
>NZ_WXWT01000053.1:0-3043 GCF_009904725.1 Vibrio sp. V43_P6S15P86 | reverse complement strand
ATCAATATTATTCGCGACATCAGAGAAATAGACCATTGAGCTCCTTAACATTTATCACAGACATAGAACGTAAAGCCCCTTTTTTGCTCATTTTTCTTTTTACAAATGTTCTAACTCAACGTCTATTCAGACAGGAATACACCGTGGATAAATATCAAGCTGCTTATGCCAAACGTCTAGAGAAGTTAAAGGGTAATCAATCTCCAAAAACGATAGCCCGTCTTTCGGCTTGGGAGGCATTTCTTAACAAAGAGTACGAACTCCAAGACTTAGAATACCAACTATCAGACGCAGCACACCTACACTATGAACAATCTCATGTGAAAAATGATATTTCTTTTAAGGCGTTCAAGCGGGCGTTCTATAACGAATCCATCAAAATCTACAACCTAACCGATGGCGCCTCTATACAGAAAGTATTCACTCCGCTGCTCGCATTAACGACAGTTTGGGTGCTATTTATCTGCTTTTTTGACAAGTGATCATCACTTTTATTAGAACAATAAACTTAGGGCGCTTGCATCATGATTCCAAGCGATAACCAGACGCACAACGCCCCACTTAAATATAAAAAAGGAGTTTGATCTTGTATGTCTAAGATGACACTTCTTTTAATTACAACAACGATCAGTATCGGAATTACAGGCGCCGCTTTCTGTGTGGGAGTGACATATTTATTCAGTGCGCTTTCACTAAATGAGCTGCTCAATAACCTGTAACTCCCTAGGCCTAATATGAAAAGGGCATCCATCGATGCCCTTTTCTTTTACTTAAGGAGATGCCCTAGCACTTAGGACCACTTGGGTATAAAACCGTTATGCGTTAAGCTGCATTCTATTCATCCAATAGGTAAAGAATGGAACACAGTGATGGAACAAGTAGGAGAGCGTGCGTTGATTGTCGAAGGTGGTGCGATGCGAGGTGTATTTTCTTGCGGCATACTCGATCATTTTCTCGCTAACGATTTCTCTCCATTTGATAGCTTTTGGGGCGTATCGGCGGGCGCAAGTAACTTGGCGGCGTATTTAGCTAAAATGCCCGGGCGCAACTTAAAAATCTATCTCGATTACAGTTTAAGGAAAGAATTCATCTCACCATCTCAGATTCTACGTGGTGGTGATATGATGAACTTAGATTGGATGTGGGACGTCACTCTCGAAGAGCTTGGCATCGACAAGTCCACACTAAAAGCGGATTCGAGACCTTTCTTTTTAGGCGTAACACGTCAAGACAATGGCCAAGCCGAGTACCATACTCCTAATGTCGACGAGCTCGGAGAAACAATGAAAGCCAGCAGCGCACTTCCCGTACTTTACCGAAATGGTGTCTTACTGAACGGTACCCGATACGTTGATGGTGGGGTTTCTGATGCACTTCCTGTCGCAGAAGCAATAAAGCGAGGAGCCAAAAAGATTATGGTTTTACGCAGTCAACCCTCTAGCTATCAAAAGCCGAAAGGAAAGTTCAGCGCACTAATCAAAGGGATGTTGAAAGAAACGCCAGGATTAATTGAGCCGATGTTGACGCGTGAAGTTCGCTACAATCAAACTTTAGCACTGATCGACAATCCACCATCGGGAGTCGAAATCATCCAAGTTTGTCCTCCCGAATCATTTAAATTAAAACGATTGAGTCGCTCGCCAGTACCATTGCGCCAAGCTTATGAGTTAGGTATTGAAGCAGGAAAAGAAGCCATCATGCGATGGAATCAGAAGTAGAAAAAAGCCACGTGGATTAGACGTGGCTAACGCAAATTCGATGGCAGTGGATTATCGTATTTGCTTCTGGTCGAGCCCAATAGTCAGGCTCAAAACTGTTGATAACTGCGCTACTCACAGAAAAGGGAGTTAGGATGTTGACGCTAGTAGGTTTCAAACAATCCTGAATTGTAGTCTTGGATTGCTTGTTCTATTTCTTCCATGCTATTCATTACAAAAGGGCCATAGTGAACCACTGGTTCATTGATTGGTTCGCCAATAAAAATCAGAGCACCACTCTTCTTTTCGGCTTGTAATTCAACCCATTCACCTTTCGATAGAATCGCCATTTCGCCTTGATTGATCTCACGATCTTTTAACTGAACACGACCTTTATAAACGTAGATCATCATGTTGTGGTCTTGCTCCGTGGTCAAATTCAAAGCGTGGCCAACCATCGCTCTCCAATCGGCCACCGTGGCAGCAACACCTGTTTCTGTTAGAGGCCCCTGAATACGTTCGTTGTTTATAGTCAGATGACCAGCAATCAAGCGCACAACGTCCGAGCTTTGAGTTTCGAATTCCGTTATCGTTTCAGGTTGAAAGTCATGATATTGAGCCGGTGCCATCTTATTTTTCGCAGGCTGGTTTATCCAAATTTGGAAACCATGCAATTCACCTTCCTGCATAATAGGCATCTCACTATGAATTACACCTCTTCCTGCCGCCATCCATTGAGCGCCACCAGAACGAAGCTCACCAACATTATCCATGTGGTCACGATGCTGGAAATGACCTTTCAACATATAAGTAAGCGTCTCGATGCCGCGATGCGGATGAGGAGGAAAGCCACCCACATAATCAGCACGGTCGTCAGACTTAAGTTCATCCATCATCAAAAATGGAGAAAAGCTCGCATTATTAAACCCTGCTACTCGACGAATTTTCACTCCGTCACCATCAGCAGTGGGTTGTGATTGAATAAGCTGACGAATTTCTCTGAATGTACTCATACTATTTCTCCTCGTTTACCTTTGTGGCCGCTTGCAAACCGCATGTTCAGCCATGGCTATCGATATGGTTCTATTTTAGATTGAAGAAAAATAATCATGAGCCTTGCTATTTGAGCTACTTATTCAAATTTTTCGAACAGTCCACTTATCCAAGCTGTCGACATATATTTAAAAATAAGTGTAGCTATTTCCTAAACAAGGTGTATAGTAGGCCTTGGCTCTTAGAAGAGAGCTGTTAATGCAACATTTAGTTTAAGTTTCCTCTCAGTAAAATCTTGAATCCCCCAATTCAGA
The DNA here is from genome assembly GCF_009904725.1 of Vibrio sp. V43_P6S15P86. NCBI lineage: Bacteria > Pseudomonadati > Pseudomonadota > Gammaproteobacteria > Vibrionales > Vibrionaceae > Vibrio > Vibrio sp. V43_P6S15P86. The sequence goes on along the minus strand of NZ_WXWT01000053.1, from coordinate 39 downwards.
CACCTGCGTACAACTTCCTCTTGATTGAACATTCAATAG
>NZ_WXWT01000409.1:0-3061 GCF_009904725.1 Vibrio sp. V43_P6S15P86 | reverse complement strand
TGAATTTAATCTAGAACAACCTCACACCTCTTGGAACGCTAAAATACATCAATTAAATGGTGATATTTTACGAAGGCACGTATTACCTAAGCTTCATTCTCATAGCTACATGATCGATTTTGAATATTGTGAGAAAACGCAATCTGGAACTATTCTCTGTGATTCAGGTTCAAAGTTAGGAAGTTTTACTGTTAACTAATTCAGTTTTCATGCATTAATGAATGATGCAACTAATTTGGAAGGTATCCAATGGCTAGAAAAAGTAAGAAGCAAGCAGAAAAAGACAAAAAAGAGTCTGAGCAAAACGCGGCGGCGGTAAAACAAAAAACGCGACGCCGTATAGAAGACATTATGGAACAAAGAGAATTTGACAAGTTATTTGATCTATAAGCTATCCTTGACTCTTTCAATTCTCTCTCTGCTCCATCGTTGTGCAAGGTACCGCCACCTACCTTTGCTCAAACGAAGCCTCACTCTTTTCCTCGCTTATAACAACACGATAAGCCTCGTTCACGCTCAAAAACCAATTTGCTCCTCTATACCCAAGTGACTTATACGGTTGCCAGTTACTTTTCTTAGAAAAATCCTTCGACTACTGACAACTAGGTTATTTGCGTATAGCCAAATTGAGAATTTTGCGTATAATCGCCTCGCTTGCTTCGTATAACCCCAATGATATGGTTTGGGGGTCTCTACCAGTTCCCGCAAAGTGCTGATTACGAAGAGTTGAGATCATCGTGGGTCTTACTCTTTGTGATAGCGTTCGATTTATTCTTATCTATACCTATTCTTAGAGTAACTGCATCCACAATACACATAAGGTGGAATATGAACGCATTTATTCAAGGTCTTCCAAAAGTAGAGCTGCACTTACATATCGAAGGTTCACTTGAGCCAGAACTTCTCTTCAAGTTAGCACAACGAAACGGCATCGACATTCCTTACTCTTCTCCGAGTGAACTACGCAGCGCGTATCAGTTCGAAGACTTACAGTCATTCCTTGACCTTTATTACCAAGGGGCGGATGTTTTGCGTAAAGAGCAAGACTTTTACGATCTCACTTGGGAATACTTACTGCACTGTAAAGCGGATAACGTTATTCATACCGAAATCTTTTTTGACCCGCAAACGCATACAGAGCGCGGTATTGACTTTGACACCGTTATCCACGGGATCGCCCGCGCACTACAAGATGGGCACGAGAAGCTCGGCATTACTTCACAAATCATTGCGTGTTTCCTCCGTCACCTTTCAGAAGAAAGCGCCATGGAGACTCTGCAAGCCGTTCTGAAATACCGTGATAAGATCATTGGTGTTGGCCTAGATTCTTCAGAACAAGGCCATCCACCAGCTAAGTTCAAACGAGTATTTAAACAAGCGGTAGAAGCAGGCTTACTGACTGTTGCTCACGCAGGTGAAGAAGGCCCGGCACAAAACATTACCGATGCAATTGAAATGCTTCACGTCAGCCGCGTGGATCATGGTGTTCGCTGTGTTGAGGATGAAGCATTAGTCGAGTCGTTAATTGAAAGCAAAATGCCACTGACGGTATGTCCATTATCGAACCTTAAATTGTGTGTATTTGACGATATGAACGATCACAATATTGTCGAGCTACTGCGCAAAGGGGTCGCTGTGACAATTAATTCGGACGATCCGGTATACTTTGGTGGTTACATGACAGATAACTTTTTAGCCGTCAACAACGCACACCCAATGAGTAAGAATGAACTAGCTCAATTCACAATGAATGCGATTGATGCTAGCTTCATCGATAATGAGCTGAAAGCGAAGTATCGCCATCTCGTTAGTCAATACGTAAGTCAGCATGAAGCGTTGTAATAAAGCCATCAGTGCTACATCTTGGGTCAAACACTTAGGTGCTAAAACCTTACAAAAGCTCTGTGGTTAACCGCATTTATAAGCGCTAGACTGAGAAAGCTAAACTAGCACACAAAAAGGAATAAAATCATGATTCAACAAGGCCAAGCTCTACCAGTTGCGACTCTAAGCGAATTGACTGCCGATGGTATGGTTAACCACGACGTGACTGAGCTGTTTGCAAACAAGAAAGTCGTACTCTTCGCGGTACCTGGCGCATTCACCCCAACGTGCTCGGAAGCTCACCTACCAGGCTATGTGGTATTAGCCGACGAGTTGAAGGCAAAAGGTGTTGATTTAATTGCGTGTGTTTCTGTAAACGATGCATTTGTGATGCAAGCTTGGGGCGAAGCTCAAAACGCTTCAGAAATCCTGATGTTGGGTGATGGCGACGCAAGCTTTACTAAAGCATTAGGTCTTGAAATGGATACCGGCGGCTTTGGTGGTATTCGCTCACAACGCTACGCTATGATCATTGAAAACGGCATTGTGACCAAACTTAACGTTGAAGAACCAAAAGAGTTTGAAGCAAGCAAAGCAGAAACGATTTTAGCGGCGCTTTAAGCTTACCCTTAGATACAAAAAACGGAAGCCATTGCTTCCGTTTTTTGTTGGCTAACGCATTCTCACAACACTCGTTTGTTGCTTACGCTGCATTTCCGCAAAAGTCAGCACAAATGGGGATGACTGCTTTACGCGGCTCGGCAGTGAAGAAAGCGCATTGTAGGCATCCTGTTTCGTTTTAAAATCGCCAACAGTTACCGTATACCAACGCGTGCCTCGGCTGTTTTTCCAGTTAACCCAAACCGGATGCTTAGGATCGATATAACGAATGTAATCTTTCACATCTTTTTCTTGCTTTAGCGCGAGTACCTGCATCGTGTAATGGTTTGGGTTTAAATAACCATACGCATCCTGAGAGGTCATTACTCCAACACATTGGCCACTATCGACCTGCTGCTGGTAAGGCATAGCGCAGCCCATGAGCGATAAAATCAATGTCAAAGATAAAATCTTGTGCACGTGTCACTCCATTTTTGTTCTAGTTTCTTTTCTCTCGCACTCAAAAACACAAAAACGCTTCTAATTAGGCGAAAATAGACCCATACGAGAAGGTTCGATGTTTTAGCGCAACGAGTATTCCAAAAAAGTAAGGCGACCACGTTGGCCGCCTTAGTAA
>NZ_WXWT01000394.1:0-3064 GCF_009904725.1 Vibrio sp. V43_P6S15P86 | reverse complement strand
GTATCCAAGTGGCTTGTGTTTCATCAACTTCACGGTTTATCCGATTTAGCGCCATCAAGAACGCCGCTTGACCATAAGGATAAAAATAAATTTCTCTATTGGCAGAGTTACCAAGGATAAGAGAAAACTCGTTTATCAATGCCTTAAGCAAGCTTCTATCTACCGAAGACGGTAAAAGAACACAGATATTCCCTTTGATATCACTTTGCTCCAGTATCTCGCGCTTAGAGCGCACAAGATTTAATATCTGCTCATACAGTGATTGATCAGGATAGGATCTTGGTGTTTCTGCGGGCAATCTAAAACATTCGTTAGCTATATCACGAACAGTGTATGGCCTGCCATTAATGGCAAGAAGATGAGTTTGAAATGCGAGTGGCATCTAGCCTCCGATTAAAACCGTAGGCATGCCAGACAGAATTTTACCACCATGAGACGTTGAATCCCCGACCCTTGCCGCTGGCTTACCGTTGATTGTAACGCTAGAAGAGCCTGCTGAGATGCTATCCGGAGGACCTATACAGATAAGCTTATCTCCCTGCCTAGCCGCTGGAATGCCGCCAATTGTCACGTTTGGCGAGCCAACTACGACGGGGCCACCTACATGAGGAATTTTTCCTGTTTTTTTAGGACAAAGATGAAAGCTGCCCAATATTGCGGCTGGTTTACCCACTTTAAATCACCTTAGTTCAATGAAATTTGCCCAGCTTTAAGAGCGATAGCAGAGCCGTTAATAGATATTTTATTGCCTTTGATGTTGATTTCTCCGGAACTAGACATCTGAATCGAAGCGCCACCGACTTTGATCTCGATACTCTTTCCTGCATTAAAAGACAACACTTCACCCGTTTCATTAGAAAAGTTTTTACCTACTTTCAAGGTCGCATTCTTGCCAATCTCTTGATTGACATCATTCGTCACTTTTTCGGTTTTACTGTTTTCAACGGCAATATCAACACAGTCTTCAACTAGCATTTGGAAAAGTTTTTCGGCATGAAGATAGATGTGTTCTTCACCGGGTTTGTCATCAAAGCGCAACTCATTAAAATTAGATGTGCCTTTTTGTACAGAACGCGATTTATAACCACTTTGAGAGCTTTGCTCTGGTAACGTGTAGGGAGGGAGTTGACTACCATTGTACAGTGACCCCGTAACAATTGGCTGGTCAGGATCGCCATTGACAAACTCGACGATGACCTCTTGTCCTACTCTAGGATGAAACACCGAGCCCCATCCGTTACCCGCGATATTTTGCGCAACACGAATCCAACATGAGCTGTTTACATCGTATTTACCAACACGATCCCAGTGAAACTGAACTTTAATACGGCCGTGTTTGTCTATGTAAATTTCGCCATCTTTGTTTCCCGTTACCACTGCGGTTTGCAAACCTTTCATCTGAGGTTTCGGATAGTTCACTGAAGGGCGAAGGATTGTTTTTGAGTCAACACAACTAAATGATACTTTAACACCTTGCGCAGCAGTGCCACCTTGACCAGTCTGATTATAAACAGCCGCAGATAAAAAAACGGAGGACAGTACGTATTCTTTGCCGACTCGAGACTTATCTTCATGCTTTTTAAACTTAAAGCACTTTCCTACACTGAACGTTCGACACGTTGCCTCGCCACGGCACAGATATGCGTTTTGCTGTAGTGCTTCTATAGCGTGCGTGTTTCTAAGTGCGTATTGATCATCACTTTCCGTTTCACCCATGTATTCAAAATACTCGCTTTCAGGCACGGTAAAAAAATCACTTTCACCCTTGGCAGTATTTTTAGGATTAGACGAAGGCTTAAGCATGTTATAGCCAGACTTTTGGCTTGCTTTAGTCGTCAAAACTTGGGTTTCATGCCAAGAAGAAATATGGCTAGACTTAGCCGTACCTGTATCAAAATCGACTAAAAACTCTGTACCCGGCTTATAGAAACTGATGTCGTCAAAAATCTTAAACGTGTGGACAGACTTAGTGTGTGTGAAACAGAACGATAGCCCTTCTTCTGACAATAAGCGTCGGACAAATTCAAGGTCTGACTCTTCATATTGCACTTTGTATGTGTATTTAGGGTACGACTTAGTTAACTCAAAACTAAAGGCGACACTATGCTCCGAGAGTACTTCGGAGATAATTTCTTTTATATCTTTATGCTGAAATATTCTGCAATTTTTTCTATAATCGGCGAAACGTAATTTAGGCTCTATTAATAACTCTATATTTTTATAATTCTCACCATTATGAGTATTAGAAACTCGTTGCCCTTCTAATCTTGCAGCAGATACATAACCATGGATATAACGAGGTTTTGAAGAAACATCCTCACTATTTTCAAGGGTAATTGTTACTTCTTTACCAATTATTTCGTTTAACTCACTTCGTTGATCATTAAAGTAAGCTTTAGCACGCAATGAAAAAAGTTCTGAGATCTCTTCTCTATACTCAAATGAGTTTAGTATGATGGCATCTTTTCCGAATGGAGAGGAAATTCGGATGAAATTGTTATCTTGAGTTGCTCTTTTCATTAAATACTTCTTTCAAAAAATGCGGGGGAATATTCCCCCGCATAAAAATTACATTTGTTGACCTTTAACACCGCTGTAGCCGTATACCAATGGCGCAGAAGTGTTGTTTTTATCGTCAGTAGGAGTCACTGTCATCATCATTTCAGTGTAAGAAATAGTGATGGTTTCAACTGGACGATCATCCTGGATAGAAACTGAGTAGTTAGAAATCATCGCATCAGTCAGTTCGATCTTCATGATTTCTTCAACTTTCTCACCTTGCTTAGTAATATGGAAAACCGCAGGTTTACCTTTACCAATTGTCGCTTCTTTAAATAAGTCAGGAGAAGAACGGTCTTGAAGTTTAGTGATAGTCAAATCATATAGACGAGTAGCGCTCGCTTCACGGTCCATCGCTGTACCAGTGTATGATGAGATCTCACGACCTACACTCCAATCTACAGATAGTAGTGTAATCAAATCCTTATATTGCTCGGCAGTTGCCTCACCCTTAATATCTGCGTATTTAAGATACGTATTAGACTGCATGCTAATCTCCTATAGC
>NZ_WXWT01000366.1:0-3067 GCF_009904725.1 Vibrio sp. V43_P6S15P86 | reverse complement strand
AAGCGCTTAATATTGATTTTGAAATTTCTGTTGGCTATTTATACAAACAATCACTTTATTTATGCTCTGATAATGAATTCAGTGAGTTAGCAAGGATTATCATGATAATTGAAACCTCCGATAATGATGGATTGCAATTATCAAAGGCAAAAGCTAGTCAAATTAGAAAGCTACTTTTTAGCAAAGTGGATTTACGTTTAGAGTCGAAGTTTCAAAGTTTACCGCAAGATAAAAAGGAAGCATTACTGAACCTTGCGAAAAAGCTTGAACCTTTTGATCTCGTAAGCATGCATGAACGACTTCAGGCAATGTAGACTTATGAAAGAGTGTTTTGAGTAGATTCTTAACACTTGGCTTTATCATTAAGATTGAGTATTAGGTTCCACGCCTCTAGCTCTTACACAAGATCTAGAGGCATCCATTTTTTATTGACTTAAAAGTGCCGAGCTAAGATTTTAACCCGGCAGCGGTCATCATGACGCGAAATAACATAGACACTAACCCTAATGCAGCGACGCTAACGACCCAAATTCCAACCATCCAAGCCCATTGGCGGCACCAATTTTTGACTTTCATACTCACTCCTTATCAATTTGTTAATGGTATGCTTCGCCTTCTTTCACTTTTCCAGAGAAGACGTAGTAACTCCAAAAGGTGTAAGCCAGAATGATCGGGATGATGATCACTGCTCCAACGAGCATAAAGCGCTGACTGCTTGCAGGAGCGGCTGCTTCCCATATTGATATGCTAGGAGGAATGATATTTGGCCAGATACTGATGCCAAGCCCAGCGAACCCGAGAATCACGATCACCAATGCCATCACGAAAGGGCTGCGCTCTTTACGCTTTTTAACGGAGTCGGCAATCTTCAAACATACCAGCCCAGTAATGGCAGGTACGGGCAGTAAGTAGAACAAATTAGGCAGAGAAAACCATCTTTCCGCAATGGCAGGGTAAGCAAGTGGAGTCCAAGTGCTCACAATGACTAATGCGGAGATCATCGCCAGTAGTGTTTTGTTAGTGAAGCGGTACATCGTGTTTTGCAGTTCACCTTCCGTCTTCATGATGAGCCATGTGCTACCAAGCAGCGCGTACGTTGCGACTAAACCCAAACCACAAAAGATGGGAAAAGGGCTGAGCCAGTCGAGTTGGCTACCTACGAAGACGCGGTTTTCCACCGCAAAGCCTTGAATTACCGCACCAACAACGATGCCTTGGAAAAACGTGGTTAAAATCGAGCCGACCATAAAAGAGCGATCCCAGAACTTTAAGTGGTTTTCCAATGCTTTAAAGCGAAACTCAAACGCAACGCCACGAAAGATCAAAGCAATCAACATCAACGTCAAAGGGATGGTTAGCGCTTCAATTATTACCGCGTAAGCCATGGGAAAAGCGCCAAATAGAGATGCGCCTCCAAGCACAATCCAAGTTTCGTTGCCGTCCCAAACTGGCGCGACACTGTTGACCATGACGTCTTTTTGTTTTTCATCCTTGATGAAGGGCATCAGTATTCCAATACCCAAATCGAAGCCGTCCATGATGATGTACATCAAAGTGGCAAAAACGATGATCGCGAACCAAATCACGGATAAATCAAAATGCATATTCTCTACCTTCACTTTGTGACAAATTCTAAATGCGACCTGAAACGGTCGTCATGTCGTGCTCATCGTGTTCGATTGCATCGGGGCCTTTCTTGATTTGGTGGATCATGTAGTAATAACCAAAACCAAATACCAAGCTGTATACAACAAGGAAACACAGCAGGCTGATGCTCATTTGTAGGTCTCCGTGTGCAGAAACCGCATCACGCGTTTTTTGTACGCCATACACGACCCAAGGTTGCCGACCAACCTCTGTCGTAAACCAGCCAGCGAGTATTGCGATAAGACCAGATGGCCCCATAAACAATGAAAACTTGAGGAACCAACGCGAAGTATAAAGCGTGTTCTTTTTTCGTAACCATATGCTGTAGAAGCTTTGAAAAATCATCAGAAGTCCTAGCCCGACCATGATTCGAAATGACCAAAAGACGATAGGTGAGTTCGGTCGTTCCTCTTTCGGGAAGTCTTTCAGCGCCGGGATTGGCTCAGTTAAACTGTGGCGTAGGATCAAACTTCCTAAAACAGGAATTTCTAAGGCATAGTCTGTGCGTTCTTGTTCCATGTTTGGCATGCCGAACAAAATCAATGGGGTTGGTTTGCCATCACTGTTATCCCAATGTCCTTCGATGGCAGCGATTTTGGCGGGCTGGTGTTCCAGAGTGTTTAGCCCGTGCACATCGCCAATCACGGCTTGGAGTGGCGCAAGGAACACTAAGATCCCGAGCGACATCGAAAACATGGTTTTTACCGCAGTCGATTGATTGCCTCTCAATAAATGCCAAGCGGCTGACGCGCCTACAAAGAGTGCTGAACTGACGAAAGCCGCGACGCTCATGTGCGCCAAACGATAAGGAAATGAAGGATTGAAAACGATAGCAAACCAGTCGGTTGGCACCACACGTCCGTCGACAATTTCATAGCCTTGTGGCGTTTGCATCCAACTGTTGGAGGCGAGAATCCAGAACGTCGAAATGATCGTTCCTAACGCCACCATCGAGGTTGCAAAAAAGTGCAGCTTTTCGCCGACGCGACGCCACCCAAACAGCATTACGCCAAGAAATCCGGCTTCGAGAAAGAAAGCCGTTAACACTTCATAAGTCAGTAATGGGCCTGTGATAGAACCAGCGAAGTCGGAGAAACCACTCCAGTTGGTGCCGAATTGATAGGCCATGACAAGACCAGATACAACACCCATTCCAAAGTTAACCGCAAAAATTTTCGACCAGAAGTGATAGAGCTTTTGGTAATCGGGATTACGTGTTTTTAGCCATAAGCCTTCCAGCACGGCGAGATAGGTGGCCAAACCTATGGTGATAGCGGGGAAAATAATATGAAAGGATACCGTAAAGGCGAACTGTATCCGTGCAAGCATAAATGCGTCGAGGCCAAACATTAAACTTCCTTTGATCTTTTAAGTTTTATGAGAGAGCTATTTTAAAAGGAGCGGAATGAGGGAAGTAGGT
>NZ_WXWT01000180.1:0-3113 GCF_009904725.1 Vibrio sp. V43_P6S15P86 | reverse complement strand
ACTATTATTACATTGGTAATAGTAAACTGCCGAATAGGTAGCTGATAATTTTAAATCAAGAGTGTCAGTGTTGATGTCGTAGTAAACTGCCGCATAGGTAGAGAGGATCAGTTTAAAAAATCAATACTATTACCATCTCCAAACAGCTAAACTCTTAGCTGTTTGCTTTGGCATTAGATGGGGACTATAATCCTCATTACTACTGAAAAGTAGCTGATAACAAATTTACATCTCCAGGCTCAGCCAAAAAGCGAATACTGCCGAACAGGTAGGAGGCTCAGTCAACTAGAGTAAATGAACTCTTCCAATCTATTTATGGTAGAAGCACTCGAATATCGCACTGAAGGACACTTGCTATCTGGTAGGCTTTTTCTAGTGTTATATTCACTTCACCTCGTTCTATCCTGCCTACGTAGCTACGATCTATATCTGCAGCCAAAGCCAACTTATCCTGTGATATTCCTTTGTCTTTTCGCATAGAACGAACGTTGTAGCCAAACTTTTTTGCTAAGTCTCTCATTTCAAAAGTACATTAAAAAGAAAGACTATCTATTCTTGAAGAGAACTTTTCCACGGACTATAATCCGCATTTATTTTTCTATGTTCAAATCTACTGTCGAGAGTTGCTAAGTGTCACAAGACCTCACCATTCAACCATATATCATTGATTCAATAATCATAAATAACAAACCCACGTTTAGAATATCTGATATACGGGATCTGTTGTTAACCAGCACGATGCAAGACAAAAGTGTAGGTTATGTACGAATGTTTGTTTCTAAACAACTCAATACAATGGTAAAGCAAGGGCTACTGACAACATCAGGAAATAATCGCAATAAGCTGTTTCATAAAACCACTTTGTTTCAACAAGTTAATGCCTCAAGCGTAGAATCAGAAATTAATAATGGCAAAGCTGTTGATTTGGTAAGTTCAGTCCCGTATATCGCTGAATTGAACAAAATGAGAGGCAAGCTCAATGGAGAGCTTGCAATGCTAATTGCTGAAATGGACGAGTATCGTTCGATTATGGCGCAATACCCTCAGACTCAAGAGAAAGTAAAAAAGCTGCATCAAGAATCGACACAACTTTCGGCCACTTTAACTGGGCAAATAACCGCCATCTCAAAAACAATAGACCTACTCACGTCGGAGGCTGTTTGATGCTTAGAGATTGGCAACGAAACTGCATTAAAGAAGCCTTAGGAAAATACAAATCTGGCTATAAGCACTTTCTTACTCAAGCAACTCCCGGCGCAGGAAAAACTATAATGGCTGCGTATTTAAGTAAGCAACTCTTAGATTCAAATATGATTGATTTGATTATTTGCATCTCTCCGTCAGTTAATGTTGCTAATGGGTTTACACGCACTTTTTCTCGTGTATTGCAGTGCTCGTTTAATGGCTCTCTAGGTTCATTAGGAACATCACTAACCTACCAAGCTATCCAATATCTCGATGATCAATTTTGGGAAACTATCTCAAAGCACCGAGTCCTAGCTATATTCGATGAAATCCATCATTGTTCAGGTAAAACTCTTTCTGACGCGAATGCTTGGGGCGAGCAGATTATTTTAAAAGTGCAGAAAGCATCCAAGTATACTTTGGCACTGACGGGAACTCCTTGGCGCTCAGATAGCTTACCAATATCACTGAGCTCTTATAGCAATCCGGAAGGAAAAATCATCTGCGATTATCAGTACACTTTAAAGCAGGCTATCACCGACAGAGTATGTCGAAAGCCGAAACTCGTGTTAGTTGATAACGAGCAGTTGCAATATGTCAGCCCAGAAGAAAGTAAATCTTATTCATCGATTCAAGCATTATTTAAAGAACAAAAAATAAGTTATTCTAGTATCTTACAGGATACAGATGCTTTAGTTCATATTCTCAAACTATCTGCGAGTAAGCTACTTTCCATTAGAGCATCCAACCAAGATGCGGGCGGACTTATCGTCGCTTCGTCCGTTGCACATGCGAGACAAATTCAAACAATCCTGAATGAACAGCTAAAGCAACCCAGCGTGATGGTTTCTTATCATGACCCAGATGCTCAAAAGATAATTGAACAATTCAAAAATGATCACTCCCCTTGGATTATCAGCATTGGAATGATCAGTGAGGGAACTGACATTCCAAGGCTTCAAGTCTGTTGCCATTTGAGTAATGTTCGCACGGAGTTGTATTTCCGTCAGGTATTAGGGCGCATTCTCAGGATCACAGATAACAACAACCAAGAAGCTTGGCTGTACACGCTTGCTGAAGAAAATCTTGTGAAATTTGCTGAAGAAATCGAGCAAGATATTCCTGATTCTTGTCTTTATATAAAACAGCCTGAGGACAAAGAGGAAGAAGACACATATTCACTTGAAACAAGCTCATCACATACTGTTCGAACCTTTTCGAAACTAGGGGATTTCAAATGGAATAACAGTGATACAAGTGTGCAAGTTGGTAACGAAAATTCTGTTCCTTATGGGTCGTTCACTCTGGGGCGTTTTAGAGAACGGGTGATTGAGGCGTTTGTTGGGATTTAGTAGGGTACAATCTTTGCTGCAAACGGCCCTTCAGATTTAAGATAATTAACTGTGCTCAATCTCCTTTTGCAGCAAGATAATTTTCCCAACCAACATCTTCTGGTGGTTCAATAATTTTTAGTTTTTTGGTATCTGTATCAAATGGGTTAAATGCTTTACAAGCATCCCGACTCACTTTGGGTGCCGCACGTGCAAAATGCTTTAAAGAAATACACGGAGCATTTTCTAGCAAAGCAAATTTAGCTGCTTTATTGATCAAACGCCGAATTAACCGCATGTTTCCCTTGGAAAAAACATACACCCTTTTCATTATGTCTTCAGATGCCAATCCAGATTCCTCTAAAAAGGGTAACGCTGCATCTAACATCGTCATAAATGTTTTGTATCTGATTAGCTCACTTGTGTCTTTGACCCTGAATGGCTTTAAATGGTGTTGAGATTCAAAACGCCCTCGTAATTGATTGTTGACCCGCAAAATCTCGGTTGAATAAGGCATTCCAAAAAGTACAACGGGTATTTTTGAATCAATGATTATCATCTTTAACCAGTCAGCTGTGCTATGAAGTACATCCTTGC
>NZ_WXWT01000062.1:0-22161 GCF_009904725.1 Vibrio sp. V43_P6S15P86 | reverse complement strand
TCTCACGGTACTTAACGGTGACACAATACGGACGCGGGGTGGAGCAGCTTGGTAGCTCGTCGGGCTCATAACCCGAAGGTCGTCGGTTCAAATCCGGCCCCCGCAACCAAAATTCCATTAATAGCGACTGCTGTTAATATGCGACACTAGCTCAGTTGGTAGAGCGCAACCTTGCCAAGGTTGAGGTCACGAGTTCGAACCTCGTGTGTCGCTCCAATATATAGCCCTCATCGTGCTTAACGGTGACGAAATGCGACACTAGCTCAGTTGGTAGAGCGCAACCTTGCCAAGGTTGAGGTCACGAGTTCGAACCTCGTGTGTCGCTCCAATATATAGCCTTCATCGTGCTTAACGGTGACAAAAGCGACACTAGCTCAGTTGGTAGAGCGCAACCTTGCCAAGGTTGAGGTCACGAGTTCGAACCTCGTGTGTCGCTCCAGTTTCTTTTTTATAAATGAAAGCAAAGCCTTCATCATCAACAAAGATGAAGCACTCGGACGCGGGGTGGAGCAGCTTGGTAGCTCGTCGGGCTCATAACCCGAAGGTCGTCGGTTCAAATCCGGCCCCCGCAACCAAATACAAGACGATAGATTGAATGCTTATTTATTAGCACAATCCTGAGTCGTCGACGGATGCGCCGCTTGATTCAATTCCTGCTTCTCGCAACCAATCACATCGCTCTTTTCATAATGCTGCGAAGCATGAATCCCCAAAACTAAATTTTATCCGCATCATATGATGTCGGACGATTTCGTTTGTGTTTAAAACACGATATGAATCGGCTGGCGTACAAGCATGATGAGGTTCTGCATGTTTTATCTACTTTAATTAACAGAGTTATCCACATACGTCGTTCTGTGGATAAGTTAGTTGATAAAGTGTTTTTAGCTTGACTTTTTGCGATGGAGAAGAAAGATCTTTTCGCTGAAGGAAAGTCGAAATAATAGCGAAATATTGATTAAGTCTTTGTTAAACAAGAAAAAAATAAGTTTTTTGTCGGATCGAATACGTTAAAATACGATCATTAACTGGTATTTTTTTGATCCTAGTCATTTCTCCGAGCTGTGTTTAACTTTTTTCTGCTAGCTTGTTTTTCTTGAATCTCAAATTTTTTTCCACATTACAAAATTGAGAACAAGGTCATGAATTGAACATGTAAAAGTGCTTTCAATCTCTTGCATATAGACTACGCACTATGCGTCTCTTGGTAGCCCCTTCTCGACGATTCTTATTAAGCGCTGCTTTTTCGTCTCTGTAGATGCTTTATTCTCAATGGGGAGTTGATTCAGTTGCTCGGCCAAAGCCCATTTGATGTGTTCATCAAGTAATTTATTTTCACCTTGTCGACTTTCTAACGCATCAATGACTCGTTGACTGTATTCTGCATTACCAAGTGCGACAGCAATATTACGCAGCCACTGTATATGACCAATGCGACGAATAGCGGAGCCTTCCATATTTTTTAGAAAAGTCGCTTCATCCCAGTTAAACATGTCTACGAGATCCGGGTTTTTGAAACTATCGCGACGATGGAAATCACTCTGCTCCGTTATGTCGGCGTAGCGATTCCATGGGCAAACCAATTGGCAGTCATCACAGCCATAAATGCGGTTACCCATTGGCTTGCGAAACTCTTCAGGGATCACGCCATCGAACTCGATGGTGAGGTAAGAGATGCAGCGTCTAGCATCAACAACTTTGTCTTCAACGATGGCTTGTGTTGGGCATGAGGTAATGCATGCTTTGCATTTACCGCACTGATCAACGCTTGGCTCGTCAACGGGAAGTGGCAAGTCGATAAGTAACTCGCCTAAAAAGAACCACGAGCCACAGTCTTGATCTAAAATCAGGGAATGTTTCCCTGTCCAGCCTAAGCCTGCTTTTTGGGCGAGTGGTCGCTCCAATATTGGTGCGGAGTCGACGAAAGGTCGGTAACCATACTGACCAACTTCTTGTTCAATAAGTTTGCCAAGTTTATTCAGTTGTTTTCTGACGAGCTTGTGATAATCACGCCCTAATGCATAGCGACTAATATAGGCATGATTTTTATTCGCTAGGTTCGAAGCGAATTGTGCTTCTGGTGGTAGGTAGTCCATCCGAACGCTGATCACACGAACGGTTCCCGGGAGTAGCTCATTGGGTCTAGCTCGCATCATACCGTGACGAGCCATCCAGTCCATTGAGCCGTGATAGCCTGCATCGAGCCATTTTTGCAGTGCGGCTTCATGCTCACTCAGATCAACGTCGCAGATCCCAACTTTTTGGAAGCCGAGCTCTTTTCCCCAAATTTTGATTTGTTGTGCGAGTTGTTCGTAGTTCATGCTAACCACCGGAATAAAAGGGGGGCGGATCTTAACGGATCTCTGGCTTTGGTGCTACCCAGTTATGGACGTTTTTGATGCTGTGAATACTGCTTATTGAAGTCATTTGCATATATTCTAAATCTAGGTCGATACTAAGGTGATTAAGATACCGTTCCTTGGATACTTTTTTCGCACATATGACATTTGAAAGCTTGTCTCTCAAAACCAACACGGTTTACTATTCCTGTTCTTTTGATTTTTATATAGTCAACGATCATTAGTTAGAGAAGCATCAATGAGCACGAAACAATTCAATTTAAAAGATGAGCACGAAACGGTTGCACTAGGTACCGCTCTGGCTCACCTTTGTTCGCAACAAACCACAATTTATCTGCATGGTGATTTGGGTGCAGGTAAAACAACCTTTAGTCGTGGTTTTGTCCGTGCTCTTGGCCATCAAGGTAACGTGAAAAGCCCAACTTATACTCTAGTCGAACCGTATCAGTTGGATCAGTGGCAAGTGTACCATTTCGATCTTTATCGTCTTGCGGATCCTGAAGAGCTTGAGTTCATGGGGATTCGAGATTACTTCACAGATGATGCAATTTGCTTGGTTGAATGGCCTGAAAAAGGGCATGGTTTGTTGCCACAACCGGATCTTGATGTGAACATTCGCTACCAAGGTGAGCAGCGTGTAGCCGAACTAACAGCTAATAATGATTATGGTGTGCAGTTACTCAGTCGATTGGAGCTATGTTGAGTTTTTCAAATTTTAGAGTAGTGGCGACGTTTGTCGCCACTTTTCTCCTTCTCATCCCCAATTTAGCATTTGCTAACGTCGTTAAGAGTTTTCGAGTTTGGCCTTCTCCTGATGAAACGCGTGTTGTCATCGATTTAGGCTCGGAAGCTGACTATTCCTATTTCTCTTTATCCGGACCGGATCGTCTTGTCGTGGATTTAAAAAGCACGACCATGCAGGCCAAACTGCCTGTTACTGTTACGGACAGCCCGGTTTTAAAGCTAGTTCGAAAAAGCTCTCCGCCAGAGAAGGGCACCTACCGTTTGGTGTTTGAACTGAAAAAGAGCGTTCAAGCAGAATTGTTTAAATTAAGCCCAACACCTGGCGGGCAATATGGTCACCGTTTGGTGATTGACCTGCCGCACGGTAAGAAAGCATCGACTTCAGCTTCTAAACCGAGCAAGCCAGCGGCGACCAGCAAAGACATGAGTTCAGTTCAACGAGCTCAAGAAGTCTTGATCGTTATCGACCCTGGTCACGGTGGTGAAGACCCTGGCTCTATTGGCCCTTCACGCCGTAAGTATGAAAAAGATGCGGTATTAAGTATTTCACGAAAAATCGCCGCTCAGCTTGATGCTACGCCTGGGATTAAAACGCGTATGACGCGTACCGGAGATTACTTTGTGAATCTAAACCGTCGTGTGGCCATTGCCCGTGAAAATGATGCGCACTTACTTATTTCCATTCACGCTGATGCGTTTACCTCACCGAAGCCTCGCGGAGGTTCGGTTTTCGTACTGAATACCCGTCGTGCAAATACTGAAATTGCTCGCTGGGTTGAGAACCATGAGAAACAATCTGAAATATTAGGTGGTTCGGGTAATGCGTTCTTCACTAAGACGAAAGATCGTAACGTGAACCAAACTTTGTTGGACTTGCAGTTTAGTCATTCACAAAAAGAAGGGTATAAGCTGGCAACAGAAATCCTTGGTGAGATGGGGCGTGTTGCGCACCTGCATAACACCAAACCGATTAATACTAGCCTTGCTGTTTTACGCTCTCCGCAGATTCCGTCTGTATTAGTGGAAACGGGCTTTATTTCTAACCCAACAGAAGAGCGGTTGCTGTTTCAACGAGCGCACCAAGATAAGTTAGCTCAGGCGATCACCAAGGCGGTCGTTAAGTACTTAAAAGATAATCCACCAGAGGGTACGGTATTCTCGCCTTCAGCGAAGCCAATAGTGCATACCGTAAAACGTGGCGAGTCGTTATCGGTGATTGCGAATAAATATGGGCTTAGCTCTAAAGCGCTGATGTCGGCAAACAACTTGAAGTCGACTGGATTGGCAATTGGTCAGAAGCTCAAAATCCCTTCTGCTGGTACGATTAAAGTGCCAAGTAAACCGATTACTGTTGAGACAGAAACCATTATTCACAAGGTTAAGTCAGGTGAGTTCTTAGGTAAGATCGCGAGTCACTATAAAGTGAAGGTTTCAGATATCCGCCGTGAGAACAACTTGAAGTCAGATACCTTGTGGGTAGGACAAAAGTTGAAGATAACCGTCGCTGTCAAAGATAAGCCGATCCGTAAGCACAAAGTTTCTCGAGGTGAATACCTTGGTAAAATAGCGTCCAAATACGGCGTCAGCGTTTCGAGCATTCGTAAAGCGAACAACTTACGCTCTGATCAGCTGGCGGTTGGGCAAGTTCTTATCATTCCAAACAAGTAGGTGAGCTTTTAACTCATTATGACGATTAAAATTTTGCCAGCTAGACTTGCAAACCAAATCGCAGCAGGGGAAGTGGTCGAAAGACCCGCCTCTGTGATTAAAGAACTGGTTGAAAATAGTCTTGATTCTGGCGCAACTCGAATCGATATTGATATCGAGAAAGGAGGCGCAAAGCTGATTCGTGTTCGTGATAACGGCAAAGGTATCGCGAAAGATGAACTCGGCTTAGCGCTCAGTCGTCATGCTACATCTAAGATACATACCTTGGATGATCTCGAAGCCATCATGAGTCTAGGCTTTCGTGGTGAAGCGTTAGCCAGTATTAGCTCAGTCTCGCGTTTGACGCTCACATCGCGTCCTGCGGCGCAAGAAGAAGCATGGAGTGCCTACTCTGAAGGGCGTGATATGCAGGTGAAGCTTAAGCCTGCAGCGCACCCGATTGGTACGACTGTTGAGGTGTTGGATTTATTTTTTAATACTCCCGCGCGCCGCAAATTTCTGCGTACCGAGAAAACCGAATTTGCTCATATTGATGAGTTATTGAAACGCATTGCGTTAAGCCGCTTTGATGTCACCATCAATGTGCGCCATAACGGCAAGATCATTCGTCAATATCGCGCGGCGAAAAATCAGCTTCAAACCGAAAAACGTATTGCAGCTGTCTGCGGTAACGCGTTTGTTCGACACATGCTCAGAATAGAGCTTGAGCATCAAGGGTTAAAGCTACATGGTTGGATCACCACACCAGAAGGAGCAAGGCAGCAAAGCGATTTACAGTATTGCTATGTGAATGGCCGAATGATGCGTGACAAATTAATCAATCACGCGATTCGTCAAAGCTATGAAATGAGCTTAAAGCCAGATCAGTTCGCTGCCTATGTGCTCTTTATTGAGTTAGACCCGCACCAGGTAGATGTGAATGTCCACCCCGCTAAGCATGAAGTGCGCTTTCACCAAGCTCGCTTAGTGCATGATTTCATCTATCAAGCTTTGGCGGATGCACTTGCGCAAAGCGCCGTGATTGATAAACCACAGGTTAATGAATCGGCATTTCATCGTGTGGAACCGACTGAGTCCGAAGAGGTTGAGCGCTTGCCTGAGCCTGAAAAAGTGCAAAGGCCGACATCTTCACCAGTTCCAGAGCGTGTTTATCAAGCGATAGAGAGTACACCGGCTTATCCTGGACGCAGTGATTATGAAGTGAAGCCTCGTAATAGCGGTCCTTGTGAAACCTCCGTGCGAGAGGCGCGCGTAGTTGAGTCATTCAAACGTAATGATTGGGTGGAGTCCAAACCCGCACCAAAGCCGAATCACAGTAAAGAGCGCCACGTAGAACCAGCGCCAACTAAACAAGAAGTACGCGCTTATCACGAGCTGTTGAAAACGCCAGAGTTTGAGTCTCAACCCGTAACGCCGATAGTGCCCCAAAAGGCAACTTCGCATGCATCACTTCCATCGATTAATGCATTAGGCAAAGCGCTAGTGATGGTCGATGAGCAATTTGTTTTGATGAGCAGTGACAGTGGGGCGGCGTTAGTCTCGTTACCTAGAGCGGAATTTTATCGTGTAAAAGGGCAGCTCACTCCAAGCGATGGCGCGCTTAAAGCACAGCCTCTACTCGTTCCTCTATCTATTAAGTTAGAGGCCGAGTTAGTGAAGCTGGCTCAAGATTATCAACAAGATTTGGCATTACTTGGCATTCAATTGAAAGCGAGAAATGAGCAAGCCTTAATGGTGATGGGCGTTCCCGCGCCGCTACGTCAACAAAACTTACAAAATTTAGTACCAGATCTGTTATCTTACGCGCAATCTTGTGTGAAGGAAGGTATAGCAACGGCTCAGATGCTGTCTGAGTTGATAGATTGGCTCGCATTGCAGGTCACGACAGTGAAGAGTCATTATACTTTTTCTGAAGCAATTCAAATTATTGCGGAACTTGAACAGCTAAGAGATGGTCAATTGCCATTAGAAGATACAAAATTTGTATCCGCTGTTGATTTCTCTGCCACGATAGCCAAATTAAAACCATGACAGATAAACTACCTTTGGCGCTATTTTTAATGGGGCCAACTGCATCAGGCAAAACGGAGTTGGCGATTCGTCTTCGTCAAAAGTTCCCGGTTGAGATCATCAGTGTTGATTCTGCTTTGATCTATAAAGGGATGGATATCGGTACGGCGAAACCGGATGAAAAAGAGTTAAGTTTAGCGCCTCATCGCTTGATTGATATTTTGGATCCGAGCGAGTCTTACTCTGTAGCCGACTTTCGTCGTGATGCATTGAAAGCGATGGATGATATTGTTGCAGAAGGAAAAATTCCACTCTTAGTGGGTGGGACAATGCTGTATTATAAGGCGCTACTTGAAGGTTTATCCCCACTTCCTGCTGCAAATCCTGAAATTCGTCAGCAAATTGAACAAGAAGCATTGACTAAAGGTTGGTCAGTGTTGCACGATGAACTCAAAGAGGTTGATCCTGTGTCAGCAGCGAGAATCCATCCCAATGATCCCCAACGTTTATCTCGGGCATTGGAAGTTTTTCGTATTTCAGGTAAAACTTTGACTGAATTGACTCAAACGAAAGGTGAAAGCCTGCCATACCGAGTCAAGCAATTTGCAATAGCTCCCAAGGATAGGGCAGAACTTCACCGTCGAATTGAACTTCGTTTCGAAAAGATGATGGAAGCGGGCTTTGAAGAAGAAATGAAAGCGCTACATTCGCGAAAAGATCTTCACCCCGATCTTCCTTCCATACGATGCGTCGGTTACCGACAGATGTGGGAGTATTTAGATGGGGAGTGTACACGTGACGAAGCAGTATTTCGTGGCGTATGCGCGACTCGTCAATTGGCCAAGCGTCAAATCACCTGGTTACGCAGCTGGGATGACTTAACTTGGTTGGATAGCGAGAACATTGAACAGGCATTAGAAACGATGTCGGAAGCAATAGCATCTGATTGACATAGCTGTGTATAATGTGATCGTTTTTGCGTGAACGCACTCTCAAAGGATCTGTTGTTGGCGGTTTTTATACTATGCTGCTAATTACTTAGAGTGCATTTTTGATTCGTTTAGCTCAGATGCAAAAGCAGTATCTTTTGCATTGCACCACTAGCTAAATAATTACAACTACAAATTAAATAAGGAAAATAAAATGGCTAAGGGGCAATCTCTACAAGACCCATTTCTAAACGCGCTACGTCGTGAGCGTATCCCGGTATCTATCTACCTTGTGAATGGTATTAAACTACAAGGTCAGATCGAATCGTTCGATCAATTTGTGATCCTGCTGAAGAATACTGTTAACCAAATGGTGTACAAGCACGCGATCTCAACAGTTGTGCCGGCTCGTCCAGTGAGCCATCACAGCGGTGAACGTCCACAAGGTGAGCGTCCACAAGAGAAATCAGAAGATTAATTCTTCATCGAGTATTTTTAAAATAAGGAGTTGATTGCTTGTTTGACCGTTATGAATCCGGTGAGCGAGCCGTACTTGTTCATATCAACTTCACGCAAGAAGGTGAATGGGAAGATCTGGCTGAGTTCGAAATGCTGGTTTCTTCTGCTGGGGTAGAGGCGCTACAAGTGGTAACTGGTAGTCGTCAATCCCCACACCCGAAATACTATGTCGGAGAGGGTAAGGCCCAAGAGATTGCTACTGCGGTACAGTCGACAGGTGCCGAAATTGTGATTTTTAATCACGCCCTCTCTCCTGCCCAAGAACGTAACCTCGAAGCACTGTGCCAATGTCGAGTTCTCGACCGCACTGGTCTTATTCTCGATATCTTTGCTCAACGAGCTCGAACACACGAAGGTAAGCTACAGGTAGAGCTGGCTCAACTTCGTCATATCTCTACTCGTTTGATTCGTGGTTGGACGCACCTTGAAAGGCAGAAAGGTGGTATCGGTTTACGTGGCCCGGGTGAAACCCAGCTGGAAACCGACCGTCGCTTATTGCGTGATAGAATCAAAGCCATCCTGCGACGCTTAGACAAAGTAGCGAAGCAGCGTGAACAAGGGCGCCGCGCCCGAAATCGAGCTGAAATCCCAACGGTTTCACTCGTGGGTTACACCAACGCGGGTAAGTCGACACTCTTCAACCGTATTACAGAAGCTGGCGTGTATGCCGCTGATCAACTATTTGCTACTTTGGACCCGACTTTACGTAAGATAGAGTTAGCAGATGTTGGGCCTGCCATTTTGGCTGACACGGTTGGTTTTATTCGACATTTGCCTCACGACTTGGTTGCGGCCTTCAAGGCAACCTTGCAGGAAACGCAAGAAGCTGACATTTTGTTACATGTTGTTGATGCCAGTGATGAGCGTTTTCGTGAGAATATTCAAGCTGTTCATGAAGTACTAGAAGAGATCGATGCACATGAAGTGCCGACTCTGGTTGTCATGAACAAAATCGACAATCTAGATTCGCAGAAACCACGTATAGAACGAGACGAGGAAGGCGTACCTCGCGCAGTTTGGGTTTCAGCAATGGATGGGTTGGGCATTGATGTCCTGTTTGAGGCTCTGACGGAACGTCTGGCGTCACAAATGGTCGAGCATCAGTTGCGAATTCCTCCACAGTATCAAGGACGATTCCGTAGTACCTTCTTCCAAATGAAGTGTATTCAACGTGAGGAATATGACCAGGATGGTAACTTGTTGATCGATATTCGAATGCAGCAAGTAGATTGGTCTAGACTTGAAAAAAGAGAAGGGGCAGTTTTGACTGGCTTTATAGTCACTTAAAGGACTGCTACAGTATAACGTCATATCAAATGATGGAGCTTTCTAATGGCGTGGAATGAGCCTGGAAATAACAACGGCAACAATGGCCGCGATAATGACCCTTGGGGTAATAATAATCGTGGTGGCCAGCGTCCTGGTGGCCGAGATCAAGGTCCGCCAGATTTAGATGAAGTGTTCAATAAACTGAGTCAAAAACTGGGTGGCAAGTTTGGTAAAAAAGGCGGCGGTGGTTCTCCAATCGGCGGCGGTGGTGGTAGTGCAATTGGCTTTGGCGTGATTGCTCTTATTGCTGTTGCAGTTTGGTTCTTCGCTGGTTTTTACACCATCGGTGAAGCAGAGCGTGGTGTTGTGCTGCGTTTAGGTAAATACGATCGTATCGTAGACCCAGGCCTTAACTGGCGCCCTCGTTTTATTGATGAATACGAAGCGGTAAACGTACAAGCGATTCGTTCACTACGTGCATCTGGTCTAATGCTGACTAAAGATGAAAACGTCGTAACAGTCGCGATGGATGTTCAGTACCGAGTGACTGACCCGTACAAATACTTGTACCGTGTAACCAATGCGGACGATAGCTTGCGTCAAGCAACGGATTCTGCACTACGTGCAGTAATTGGTGACTCATTGATGGATAGCATTCTAACCAGTGGTCGTCAGCAAATTCGTCAAACTACGCAAGAAACACTGAACCAAATCATTGATAGCTATGATATGGGTCTGGTACTTGTTGACGTAAACTTCCAGTCTGCGCGTCCACCAGAGCAAGTGAAAGATGCGTTTGATGATGCAATCGCAGCTCGTGAGGATGAAGAGCGTTTCATCCGTGAAGCTGAAGCATACAAGAACGAAATCTTGCCGAAGGCAACGGGTCGTGCTGAACGTTTGAAGAAAGAAGCGCAAGGTTACAATGAACGTGTCACTAACGAGGCTCTTGGTCAGGTAGCACAGTTCGAAAAACTACTACCAGAATACCAAGCGGCACCAGGTGTAACGCGTGACCGTCTGTACATCGACGCAATGGAAGAAGTGTACTCAAGCACTTCGAAAGTGTTGATTGACTCTGAATCAAGCGGCAATCTTCTGTACCTTCCAATCGATAAGTTGGCGGGCCAAGGAGGTCAGGCAGACACAAAACGTAAATCGAAGTCATCTTCAACCTACGATCAAATTCAACTGGAGTCTGAGCGTACACAAGAAGACACTTCGAACACGCAGTCTCGTTCAACAGGTTCACGTCAAGGGAGATACTAAGAATGCGTAAGTTAATGATCCCTGTATTGGTAATCGCACTGGCATTAATGTTGATGTCTTTGTTTGTGATTCCTGAAGGTGAGCGCGGTATCGTGGTTCGATTTGGTCGTGTTCTTAAAGACAACAACGACATCACTCGAATTTACGAGCCTGGTTTGCATTTCAAGATGCCTCTGTTTGACCGTGTGAAACAACTTGATGCACGTATCCAAACGATGGATGGCCGTGCAGACCGTTTCGTAACGTCTGAGAAAAAAGACGTTATTATTGATACCTACGTGAAGTGGCGTATTGAAGACTTTGGTCGTTACTACCTAGCGACAGGCGGTGGTAATTCGCTAACGGCGGAGGCACTACTTGAGCGTAAAGTAACGGATGTGCTTCGTTCTGAAATCGGTGCTCGTGAAATCAAACAGATTGTATCTGGTCCACGTAACGATGATGTACTACCAGAAGATGCAAGTGCAGATGTTGTCGCAACTGAAGCGGCACGTGAAGCGCTTGAGATTGATGGTGAACGTGACCTAATCATGTCTGAAGTATTGAAAGACACGCGTGAAAGCGCGATGAAAGACTTGGGTGTTCGTGTTGTTGATTTCCGCATGAAGAAAATCAACCTGCCTGATGAAATCAGTGAGTCTATCTACCGCCGTATGCGTGCAGAGCGTGAGTCTGTAGCTCGTAAGCACCGTTCTCAAGGTCGTGAAAAGGCGGAAGTTATTCGTGCTCAAGCAGAACTAGAAGTAGCAACTATTCTAGCTGAAGCTGATAAAACTGCACGTGTGACACGAGGTGAAGCGGATGCTGAAGCTGCGAAGATTTATGCTGAAGCGTACAACAAAGACCCTGAGTTCTTTAGCTTCCTACGTTCGCTACGTGCGTATGAGAAGTCCTTCAGCTCTAAGAGCGATATCCTGGTACTTGATCCGAAGAGTGAGTTCTTCCAATACATGAACCAGTCGAAGGGCGGCATGGAGAAATAATCTCAGCGTCAAATGAAACAAAAGGCTCCTTAGGGGAGCCTTTTTTGTATCTGATGCTAAGTGCTAGCTCATCATTATGGCGATTACGGCTCCAGCAACTACTAGGCAGCCACCGATGCGTCGTAGCTGATTGTTGGGCTGTTCACTTAATTGAGCCACCATATTCCGCCAACCGTTTGGAGCAATGAGTGGTCCAATGCCTTCCACGATCAAGACGAGCCCAATCGCCAACCATATGGATTCAGACATACCGCTTTCCAGTCGAATAAAGAAAACTAAATACTATCAGTGATATGCTGATTTCAAAATGAGCAAAGCAGCAAGATGACATTCTGGTAGCAACTCTGTGAACAAAAAATGACTGCAAGAAGCGTGATTCGGTGCTAGAATCCATTTTTAACTAGCAATCAGACTTGGAAAGATGGGAAATAACGTAGTCGTTCTAGGCACCCAATGGGGTGACGAAGGTAAAGGTAAAATCGTAGACCTTTTAACTGAAGATGCAAAATACGTGGTACGCTACCAAGGCGGTCACAACGCAGGTCATACTCTCGTAATTGACGGTGAAAAAACCGTTCTTCACTTAATTCCATCAGGTATCCTTCGCGATAACGTAAAATGTGTTATCGGTAACGGTGTTGTACTATCACCTGAAGCTCTACTTAAAGAAATGAAACCTCTTGAAGAGCGCGGTATTCCAGTACGCGAGCGTCTTTTCATTTCTGAAGCATGTCCGCTAATTCTTCCTTACCACGTTGCAATGGACCAAGCTCGCGAAATCGCTCGCGGTAAAAAAGCTATCGGTACAACAGGTCGTGGTATCGGTCCAGCATACGAAGATAAAGTTGCTCGTCGCGGTCTACGCGTTGGCGACCTATTCGATATGGAATCGTTCGCTGAGAAGCTAAAAGAAGTCATGGAGTTCCATAACTTCCAACTAGTTAACTTCTACAAAGCTGAACCAGTAAGCTACGAAGCTGTGCTTGAAGAAGCAAAAGGCTACGCAGAGCTACTTACTTCAATGGTTATCGACGTAACTGACGAACTAGACGCAGCACGTAAGCGCGGCGATAAGATCATGTTCGAAGGTGCACAAGGTACGCTACTTGATATCGACCACGGTACTTACCCATACGTAACGTCTTCTAACACGACTGCTGGTGGTGTTGCTGCAGGTTCTGGTTTTGGTCCTCGTCACATCGGTTACATCTTGGGTATCGCGAAAGCGTACTGTACTCGCGTTGGTGCAGGTCCATTCCCGACAGAACTATACGATGGTCTAGATAAGCAAGATCCAATTGGTAAGCACTTAGGTGAAGTTGGCCACGAGTTCGGTGCGACAACTGGTCGTCTACGCCGTACAGGTTGGTTCGATGCTGTTGCTATGCGTCGTGCAATCCAAATCAACTCTGTATCTGGTTTCTGTCTAACTAAACTAGACGTATTAGATGGTCTAGAAGAGCTAAAAATCTGTACTGGTTACAAGATGGAAGATGGCTCTGTGCTAGAAGTTTCTCCGATGGCTGCTGAAGCATTCGAAAAAGCAACGCCAATCTACGAAACAATGCCTGGTTGGTCTGAGAACACATTCGGTGCTAAAGCGCTAGAAGATCTACCACAAGCGGCTCTTAACTACATCAAGCGTATTGAAGAGCTAACAGGTGTGCCTGTAGATATCATTTCAACAGGTCCTGACCGCAACGAAACGATCATCAAGGTTCATCCATTCGAAGCTTAATTGATAGTCGTTAAAGACTGCAAAAGCCGACCTTCTGGTCGGCTTTTTTGTATCTGAACAAAAAACGGCAGTGATTCTCATATGGCAAGTTTTTGCCGCTGAGTCTAAGTCAGAGGCAAAAATTGTCTAAAGCTTAGCTGTTTTTTGCCGATAAGGTTATCAAGCAGAGGAGATCCTTCACCGATCTTTGGTTTCTTAGATACCTTAAGGGTACGTTTATGAAGTTACGAACAGTGGCTGCTTCACTGTTGTTGACCTTGGTTGCTACCACAGTGAAAGCCAATGTTGCTGATGTGGGGGCACCAGTTCCGATCTATACCGAAGCAGAGCTGATAAAGCTTATTGAGCAAAATAAGCACTTACAACGTGTGCGCGCTGATAACTGCCAGCTGGTGGAGGATATCGTAGCTCGTGCGACTCGAATTAACTTACCCGCTTATGAATTTCTGTACGGAGATATGTTGGCTTGGGGTGTGTGTGTCGAGCAAGATGTCGAACTGGGTCTTTACTACATCGAAAATGCAGCGCATCAGGGGTTACCAGCTGCACTAGAGCAGATTGGCCGATACTATTCGCGTGGCACTTTAGTACAGCAAGATAAAGAACGTGCAATTCCATATTTGCGAGAAGCTGCGTCAATGGGAAACCTAAACGCGCGTATTCATCTGGCCGAGTTGCTTTTACGTGATTATGGCAGTCCACTCGATTACGAAGATGCGTATCGTTGGTTATATAACTCTGTCACAGCAGATAAGCGGCAGCATAAGCGCATAACTGTATTGAGAAACGGCCTTGAACAGCGCATGCCACAAAACGTTATTGCTCGAGCTAAACGGCGAGACACCTTTTGGTAACGCTTTAATGTTGCAAACAACTTCATACAACAAAGCCCACATAATGTGGGCTTTGCTGTTTTCCCGAAGAGTAATCTTGAGCGATTAAACGACTTTGTGTGGACCGAAGCATTCGTAATGGAATTGCTCTTGTGGTACGCCAAGTTCTAATAGTTGTTTCGCTACGTGCTGCATGAACCCGACAGGGCCACAGAAGTACACCTGCACGTTATCTTGCTTTAATGCGGCTTCAATTTCATACAGATTGACAAAACCCGTGAAGTGGAAGTCTTCACCTAGCTTGTCTTCTGCCGTTGGGTGGTTATACCAAACGAGCGCGTTCATGTTTTCTTTTTCTGCAACGAGCTGGTTCACGTGTTGCTTGAAAGCATGCTGTTGACCATTTTCGGTTGCATGAACCCAAGTTACAGGTGCTTGATGTGCTGAGAGACTTTCTAGCATGGACAGCGTTGGAGTAAGTCCCACACCAGCAGAAATTAGAACAACGGGTGTTTGTGGTTCGGCATCCATAAAGAAATCACCGGCAGGGGCCGCAAGCTGCACTTTTTCGCCAATGTTCAGGCTATCGTGCAGGTAATTCGACACTTTTCCGCCTTCTTCACGTTTTACTGAGATACGGTAGGTGTTCTCTTGGACCGCAGAAGACAGGCTATATTGGCGAATTTCTTGGTTTTCTAACTGGTCACTGTTGATATAGATGCCAAGATATTGTCCCGGTTTATACGGTGCCACTTTTTGGCCATCGGTTGGCTTAAACACAAAGCTGCAAATGTGTTCGCTCTCGATTTGTTTATCGACTAATTCAAATTCGCGTAGACCGCGCCAGCCGCCTTCCAAAGCTTCATTTTGTTGGTAAATTTGCTCTTCACGCTGAATAAATACATTCGCAAGTACGCCGTAAGCCTCAGCCCAAGCATCCAACACTTCTTGACCTGGATTAAAAAGCTCATCAATCGTCGCAAGTAAGTGTTTACCAACGATTTGGTACTGATCTTCTGTGATCAAAAAGCTCGTGTGTTTATGCGCAATTTTTTCTACTGCGCCAAGTAGAACTGGCAAATTTTCAATATTGGCAGCATAGGCGCAGATGGCGTTGAATAGCGCTTCACGCTGATCGCCGTTACGCTGGTTACTCATGTTAAAAATATCTTTCAACTCAGGGTTATGAGTAAACATACGTTCATAAAAGTGCGCGGTCAGTTTTGGTCCCGTTTCGGCGATAAGTGGTGCGGTCGCTTTGACGATCTCGATGGTTTGATTGCTGAGCATAAGGGCTTCCTACTTTAAGTTGTATTTATAATGCATGTTTAAAGTTGTATCTCAAATGTATCTTTCGATCAAGAAAAGATTTACACTTTTATCGATAGCTCAAGTTTGGCGTTTTAGTATCACCAGCGAGTTATTGAGTCGCACTTTGGGAGAGAATATGCAGTTAACGAGCTTTACTGATTATGCGTTGAGAACCTTAATTTTCTTGGCTTCGTTGCCGGAAGATGAGTTAACTAATATCACTGAAGTGACGGATTTATTTGGTGTGTCTCGTAATCATATGGTCAAAGTGATCAACCGTTTAGGACAGCTAGGCTACGTACATACCGTACGCGGTAAAAACGGTGGTATTCGCTTGATGAAGCCTGCTTCTGAAATCACAGTAGGTGGTGTCGTGCGAGATTTGGAGCCGTTAGATTTGGTCAATTGCGGCGTAGATTTTTGCCATATTACCCCTGTCTGTCGCCTCAAAGATAAATTGGCAAAAGCAAAAAGTGCCTTTTTGGCGGAGCTGGATGATTGCACGATCGAATCCTTGCTGAGCGACAATTCTGAGTTGTTGATCTTACTGGCTCGTCCTTAACTCATTTGCACGTCTAGAGTCGATCTCGATCATTCTTTTTTCAAAGCAATTCTGTAGCTTATCGAGAGACTCAGATATACTAGCCATATACCTTCCTTGCTAGATAGGCGTGCCTATGTCAGACAATATTCCAAACGATCCTTTTGCAGATCGTGAATCCAAAAATTACGAAAATCCAATTCCAAGCCGAGAGTTTATCATCGAGTTTCTAGAGCAAGCGGGCGTTCCAATGAATCGCAACGACTTGTTTGAGGCACTAAAGCTTGAGGGCGAAGAGCAATACGAAGGGTTGCGTCGTCGGCTACGTGCGATGGAGCGAGATGGTCAACTGGTGTTTACCCGCCGTCAGTGCTACGCATTGCCTGAAAAACTTGAAATGGTGAAAGGTTACGTGATTGGTCATCGTGATGGCCACGGTTGGGTGCGTC
Organism: Vibrio sp. V43_P6S15P86; assembly: GCF_009904725.1. Taxonomy (NCBI): domain Bacteria; kingdom Pseudomonadati; phylum Pseudomonadota; class Gammaproteobacteria; order Vibrionales; family Vibrionaceae; genus Vibrio; species Vibrio sp. V43_P6S15P86. The sequence continues at coordinate 5,538 of NZ_WXWT01000062.1, read as the reverse complement.
CAGAAGGCAGCGTCGGCAAGGATGATGATATTCTGTTACCGCACCATCAGATGAAGAACATCATCCACGGTGACTTTGTTTTAGTGCAACCTACAGACAACAGCAAGCGCGGTCGTCGTGAAGGGCGCTTGGTTCGAGTGTTAGAGGAGCGTAATGATCAAATCGTCGGTCGTTTCTTCCTCGAATATGGTTATTCCTATGTTGTCCCTGATGACTCGCGTATCAGCCAAGATATTCTGATCCCAAATGAGCACAAAGCGGGTGCACGCATGGGTAACGTGGTCGTGATTGAAATTACTGATCGTGGCTCACGCTCACGTGGCATGATGGGTAAAGTGGTTGAAGTACTTGGTGAAAACATGGCACCAGGCATGGAAACGCAAATTGCGATTCGTACACACCAAATCCCTCACGAGTGGCCAGAGGCCGTCGATAAACAAATCGAAAACTTAGGCGAAGAAGTACCAGAAGAAGCCAAAGTTGGTCGTGTGGATCTACGTGAGTTACCACTTGTGACCATTGACGGCGAAGACGCACGAGACTTTGATGATGCCGTTTACTGTGAAAAGAACAAAGAAGGTGGTTGGCGTTTATGGGTAGCGATTGCTGACGTCAGTTATTACGTTCGTCCTGACTCTGCGTTGGATAAAGAAGCGATCAATCGAGGTAACTCAGTATACTTCCCATCGCAAGTAGTGCCAATGCTACCGGAAGTGCTATCAAATGGTTTGTGTTCACTTAACCCACAAGTTGATCGCTTGTGTATGGTGTGCGAAATGACCATCTCAGAGACGGGTAAACTATCGGGCTACAAGCACTACGAGGCGGTGATGAACTCGCACGCGCGTCTCACATATAGCAAAGTGAGCGCGATTCTAGAAGGGGATGAAGAACTACGTGAGCGCTACCAGCCGCTTGTTTCTCATCTAGAAGAGCTGCACAAGATGTACAAAGTGCTGAAAGAAGCACGAGATCAACGCGGTGCAATCGAATTTGAAACCGTTGAAACCAAATTTATCTTCAATGCGGAACGTAAAATCGAAAGCATTGAGCCAGTGATTCGTAATGACGCGCACAAGATCATCGAAGAATGTATGATTCTAGCCAACATTGCTTCGGCATCGCTGGTAGAAAAAGCGAAAGAGCCTGCGCTCTATCGTATCCACGAATCTCCAGGTGAATTACGCCTGCAAGGTTTTCGAGACTTCTTAAGTGAGCTTGGTCTTGAGCTAAAAGGTGGTTTAGAGCCTTCACCAACGGACTATGCTGATCTCGCACGTCAAATCTCCGGGCGTCAAGATCAAGAGTTGATTCAGACCATGCTGCTACGCTCAATGAAGCAAGCGGTATACAACGCAGATAACGCGGGGCACTTTGGGTTGGCATTGAAACGCTATGCGCACTTTACGTCGCCAATTCGTCGTTACCCTGACCTGTTACTTCACCGTGCAATCAAGTATCTGATTGCGAAAGAAGAAGGTCGTAATCAAGACCGCTGGACACCAACGGGTGGCTACCATTACTCGTTCGATGATATGGACTTTTACGGTGAACAATGTTCGATGACAGAGCGCCGTGCTGATGATGCCACACGTGATGTTGCGGATTGGTTGAAGTGTGAATACATGCAAGACCACGTCGGTGACGAACTAGACGGCGTGATTGCTAATGTCACTAGCTTTGGCTTCTTTGTACGTTTAACGGATTTGCACATCGATGGTTTGGTACATATTTCTACCCTTGCGAACGACTACTATCAATTTGACCCGATTGGTCAACGACTTATTGGTGAAAGTTTCGGTAACATCTACCGCTTAGGTGATGCAGTAAAAGTAAAAGTACTGGCTGTTAACCTCGATGATAAGCAAATTGACTTTGAATTGGTCGAAACAAGTCGTAAGCTACGCGGCGAAGGTAAGACTGCGAAGAAACGCGCAGCGGAAGCAAAACGCAAAGCGAAAGATAAAAAACGCGCTGCGACTCGCTCTTCATCGAAAGAAGGTGGCGCGGCTCGTGCAGTTCCTGCGATAGAGCCAACTAAACGCCCAGAAGAAACGGGCGCAACGAGTAAGCGTAATGGCCCAAAACGTGGTGACGCCGAAGGCAACGAGAAGCCTAAAGTGAAAAAAGCACGTAAAAAGAAGCCGCACAGTAAGCCGAAGAAAACCAAGCGCACTAAAAAAGAAGCGCAGTAGGTTGAAGCGCCAACTTAGTTCAAACTCGGTTGGCGCAGGCAATACGACCAGAACAACAGGTTAAACAATGAGTAACGAATTTATCTACGGCATTCACGCAGTGAAGGCGGTATTGGAGCGCGAACCAGAGCGTTTTATCGAGGCGTACGTTTTAAAAGGTCGTCAAGATGATCGCCTAATGCCAATCCTAAATGATCTTCAGGTTTGTGGTGTCTCTATTCAACAAATGACGCGTAAAACTCTGGATGATAAAGCGCGTGGTGCAAATCACCAAGGCATCATTGCTCGCGTAAAACCAGCAAAACAGCTGAACGAGAACGACATTGATGACATCTTAGCGCAGCATGAATCACCGCTACTGTTAGTGCTGGATGGTGTGACGGACCCGCACAACCTTGGTGCGTGTTTGCGTAACGCAGACGCAGCAGGCGCTGCGGCGATCATCGTACCGAAAGATCGCTCGGCACCAATGAATGCCACGGTAAGTAAAGTAGCATGTGGCGCTGCAGAGGTTGTGCCTTTGATTCGTGTAACCAACCTTGCACGTACAATGCGTACGTTACAGGAAAAAGGTATTTGGTTTGTGGGTACGGCTGGTGAAGCTACGCACGATATTTATCAAGCTAAGCTTACTGGTCCTCTTGCTATCGTGATGGGTGCTGAAGGTGATGGTATGCGTCGTCTTACTCGCGAAACCTGCGATGATTTAATTAAGATCCCTATGGCGGGCAGTGTATCAAGCTTGAACGTATCAGTGGCTTCTGGTATCTGTTTGTTTGAAGCGGTTCGTCAGCGTTTGGCTGCCCAAAAATAAGGCGAGCACACTAAGCGTCGCTGAGTGTGACACTGAGTGACATCAAGATTAAGCACACAGGATGGGGAACCATCCTGTGTTATTTTAGCTAGGGAATTTATGACCCAACAAGATATTAAATTGATTGCTTTTGATCTGGATGGAACACTGCTTGATAGCGTGCCAGATCTTGCCGTAGCGGCCGATCAAGCAGTTCAGGCGTTAGGCTATCCTTCTGTATCAGAAGAGCAGGTGCGTGATTACGTTGGTAATGGTGCAGATATATTGATTGGACGTGCATTAAGCCAAAGCATGACCATCAGCAGTGATTTGAGTGATGAGCTGCGTGCTAAAGCGCGTGAGCTGTTTGATGAATACTACAAGCAAAGCGGCCATAAGCTAAGTCACCTTTACCCAACAGTAAAAGAGACGCTTGAAGAGCTACACCAAGTTGGTTTTACGATGGCGATTGTGACGAACAAGCCCTCGAAATTCGTACCAGAAATTCTAGAGCAGCATGACATCGCCAAGTACTTCGTAGACGTATTAGGTGGTGACGCGTTTCCAGAGAAAAAACCAAACCCGGTGGCGCTGAACTGGCTAATGGAAAAGCACCAGGTAAAACCAGCAGAGATGCTGATGGTTGGGGATTCGAAAAACGATATCTTGGCGGCGAAAAATGCGGGTTGTGCTTCATTTGGTTTAACTTACGGTTATAACCACGGCGAGCCCATTTCAGCTTCGAACCCTGACGTAGTGGCGAACCGCCTCGCGGAATTACTGGAAGTCGTCGCTGTTTCTGCATAACGGCAACAAAAGATCTTCCAAAATACTTGTTAATGAGTACACTGAGTAAACCGTGCGCTAAAAGCCGCACGGTTTTTCATTTTAATTAGATTAAGAAGTCAAAGGAATCATTCTAATGAGCAAACCCATTGTATTGAGTGGTGTTCAACCGTCAGGTGAACTAAGTATCGGTAACTACTTGGGTGCTCTACGTCAATGGCAGCAGATGCAAGACGATTATGATTGCCAATACTGTGTAGTAGACCTTCATGCGATTACGGTTCGTCAGGATCCTAAAGCACTGCATGAAGCGACATTAGATGCACTGGCAATTTGTCTGGCAGTTGGTGTTGATCCGAAGAAGAGCACGCTATTTGTTCAGTCACACGTACCAGAGCATGCTCAACTTGGTTGGCTTCTTAACTGTTACACGCAAATGGGTGAGCTGAGCCGTATGACTCAGTTTAAAGACAAATCGGCACGTTACGCGAATGACGTAAACGTGGGGCTGTTTGATTACCCTGTGTTGATGGCAGCAGATATTTTGCTTTACGGCGCACACCAAGTGCCAGTTGGTAGCGACCAGAAACAGCATCTTGAGTTAGCACGTGATATCGCAACGCGTTTTAACAACATCTACTCACCAGAGAGTCCGATTTTTACCGTTCCTGAGCCGTACATTCCAACAGTCAATGCACGTGTGATGAGTCTTCAAGACGCGACGAAGAAAATGTCGAAGTCAGATGATAACCGTAAGAACGTGATTACTCTGCTTGAAGAGCCAAAGTCGATCATCAAGAAGATCAACAAGGCGCAAACAGACACCGAAACCCCACCAAGCATTCGCCATGATATCGAGAACAAAGCGGGTATCGCGAACCTAATGGGACTTTACTCTGCGGCGACAGGAATGAGCTTTGAAGATATCGAAGCCAAGTACAAAGGCGTAGAAATGTATGGTCCATTTAAGAAAGATGTTGGCGAGGCGGTTGTAGCAATGCTGGAGCCAATTCAAGCAGAATACCATCGTATTCGCGCTGATCGTGCTTACATGGATGAGGTAATGCAGCAAGGTGCAGAAAAAGCATCGGCTCGCGCCGCTGAAACGCTGAAGAAAGCATACAAAGCGGTAGGCTTTGTCGCTCGCCCATAGTTGCTAAGAATAGATTACAAAAAGCTCCACGTTAGTGGAGCTTTTTTTATGCTTTTTACTGGAATGGCGTGTCTTTCATGCAACGTTCCATATCGTAATATTCAACACGTCCTCGAGCACCTAAAAAGGCGGACTTCACCACCATGCCTCTATCAATGAAGTAACTGAGCTGCACGCATGATATATCGTAGCTAAGTTCTTTAATTCTCGCTGGGATCCAGTAGGTTCCTGGTGTTCTTAGACGCTGGGTAAAAGTAATAACACCCTCGTCACTGACCTCTAACTCTTCAATTCCATCCAGCTCATTTTTGGCTGATTCGATGATGTTTTGATTCGCGGTAGGTTGAAGTGGCTCACTGGCGGTCAATTGACATCCCGTTATCAAGCCAAGTAAGAAGAGAGCTAGCGCACTGCGTTGAATTTTTTTCATTTATCGTTCCTGGGTTTACAGCTAATGAGATCTTAATGTCTCGCGCAGGTGTTATATCTTTTGTGTATGAATTTGGCTAGTGAATAAGGAGAAGTTATTGAGCAAATGATGAAAATTTTGAAGTATGAGGGTCATGCGTAAGAAAAAGCCGAGCGAATAATAGGTGACTTAAGTTTAGACA
>NZ_WXWT01000027.1:0-3125 GCF_009904725.1 Vibrio sp. V43_P6S15P86 | reverse complement strand
AAGTCGTGCTTGAAGCCTACCGTAAACACGTCGAAGAGCGTGCTGCTGAAGGAGTTGTTCCTAAACCGCTAGACGCAGAACAAGTTGCTGGACTTGTAGAACTTCTGAAAACCCCCCCACAAGGTGAAGAAGAAGTCATTCTTGACCTACTTGAAAACCGTATCCCTCCAGGTGTTGATGAAGCTGCTTATGTAAAAGCGGGTTTCCTAACGGCTGTAGCAAAAGGTGAAGTTAAATCACCACTTGTGAGCCGTGAAAAAGCGGCTGAACTGCTAGGCACTATGCAAGGTGGTTACAACATCGCACCGCTAGTTGAGCTATTGGATGACGAAGCGCTGGCAGAGATTGCTGTAGAAGCGCTGTCTCATACACTTCTGATGTTTGATGCTTTCTATGATGTAGAAGAGAAAGCAAAAGCAGGCAATGCGCATGCACAGAAAGTACTTCAGTCATGGGCTGATGCTGAGTGGTTCCTTTCTAAGCCTAAGCTTGAAGAAAAAGTCACTCTAACTGTATTTAAAGTAACAGGTGAAACGAACACGGATGACCTTTCACCTGCACCTGATGCTTGGTCTCGTCCTGATATCCCAGTGCACGCACTTGCGATGCTGAAGAACGAGCGTGAAGGCATCAATCCTGATCAACCGGGCAATATTGGTCCCATCAAGCAAATTGAAGAATTGAAAGAAAAAGGTCACCAGTTGGTTTACGTTGGTGATGTTGTTGGTACTGGTTCTTCACGTAAATCTGCAACCAACTCAGTACTTTGGTTCATGGGAGATGATATCCCTTACGTTCCAAACAAACGTGCTGGTGGTTATGTGCTTGGTGGTAAAATTGCACCTATCTTCTTCAACACAATGGAAGATGCGGGCGCACTACCAATCGAAGTCGACGTGACTAAGCTCAACATGGGCGATGTTATCGATGTTTACCCATATGAAGGTAAAGTTTGCAACCACGAAACTGGTGAGGTTCTAGCTGAGTTCTCGCTAAAAACAGAAGTACTGATTGATGAAGTTCGTGCTGGTGGTCGTATCCCATTGATCATCGGTCGTGGTTTGACAGACAAAGCGCGTCAATCGCTAGGTCTTGAGCCTTCGGATGTATTCCGTAAACCTGGTGAAATCGCAGATTCTGGCAAGGGTTACACGCTTGCACAGAAAATGGTTGGTAAAGCGTGTGGCGTAGAAGGCATTCGCCCTGGTACCTACTGTGAGCCGAAGATGACGACAGTAGGCTCGCAAGATACTACCGGCCCTATGACTCGTGATGAACTTAAAGACTTGGCGTGTTTGGGCTTCTCTGCTGATCTTGTCATGCAGTCTTTCTGTCACACATCGGCTTATCCAAAACCAGTAGACGTTAACACGCACCACACACTTCCGGACTTTATCATGAACCGCGGTGGTGTATCTCTTCGTCCTGGTGACGGTATTATCCACTCATGGCTAAACCGTATGCTACTGCCGGATACTGTCGGTACGGGTGGTGACTCGCATACTCGTTTCCCTCTAGGTATTTCATTCCCAGCAGGTTCGGGTTTGGTTGCCTTTGCTGCTGCGACAGGCGTTATGCCACTAGATATGCCTGAGTCAATCTTGGTTCGCTTTAAAGGTGAAATGCAACCGGGTATCACACTGCGTGACCTTGTTCATGCCATCCCTTACTACGCGATTCAGCAAGGTCTACTAACAGTAGAGAAAGCGGGCAAGATCAACGAATTCTCTGGCCGTATCCTTGAGATTGAAGGCCTAGAAACGCTAACGGTTGAGCAAGCATTTGAGCTGTCTGATGCTTCTGCTGAGCGTTCTGCGGCAGGTTGTACTGTGAAACTGTCTCAAGAGTCGATCGAAGAGTACCTAAACTCTAACATCGTAATGCTGAAGTGGATGATCTCTGAAGGTTACGGTGACCGCCGTACTATCGAACGTCGTATTACAGCGATGGAAGAGTGGCTAGCAAATCCTGAGCTGATGCAAGCAGATAAAGATGCTGAATATGCACATGTGATTGAAATCGATATGGCTGAAATCAATGAGCCAGTACTATGTGCCCCGAATGATCCGGATGACGCTCGCTTGTTGTCTGAAGTACAAGGCACAGCGATTGATGAAGTGTTCATCGGTTCTTGTATGACGAACATCGGTCACTTCCGCGCTGCTGGTAAGCTGCTAGATAAGTTCAACGGACAGCTTGCAACTCGTCTATGGATCGCTCCGCCAACGAAGATGGACAAGGATCAGCTAACGGAAGAGGGTTATTACGGTATCTTTGGCCGTGCTGGGGTTCGAATCGAAACACCAGGATGTTCACTGTGTATGGGTAACCAAGCGCGTGTTGCAGACAAATCAACAGTGATGTCGACCTCAACGCGTAACTTCCCAAACCGTCTAGGTACTGGTGCGAATGTTTACCTGTCGTCTGCGGAACTAGCTGCAGTCGGTGCAATCCTTGGTAAGATTCCAACCAAAGAAGAGTACTTGGAGTATGCGAAGCAAATTGATGCAACCGCTACAGATACTTACCGCTACTTGAACTTTCATAAAATGGATCAGTACACCAAGAAAGCGGATGAAGTGATCTTCCAAGAGCCTGCATAAGTTTAACTGCACAATTAAAAAGCACCTCAAACGAGGTGCTTTTTTTATGGGCGCAATTCGCTATACTCCGCACCAAATTGATACGAAAAGGCAATCTCGATGGAATTTGAATTCATCCGTAACACGTTGATGGGCGAGTACTACGTAAAATGCAGCATGGGGCATGAGATTGTTGGGCGCTGGCTACAAGAAGAAATTGGCAAAGATCCGATGAAGATTGCTCAGGTTGAAAAGCTAATTGAGCAGTCATTTTCAGCGCCTTCTCAAGAGCATAACCTAACAGGCACGGAAATTAGCTTGATGATTCAGGGCGATGAAGTCCTAGTACAAGAAAACGCATTGGCCCATGACCATGATGTTGAGATGGAAAGTGAATTCGATTTCTACAATGCAGAAAGTACAGCAAGCTGTGGAATAGAGGACTTCATGATTCTTATCGAGCGATGGAAAGACTTTTTGAACATTTAGTGCACAGTTTTGGGTAACTTTCCTTCTGTTGCTTTAAATTTGTGAAAAGGGCGC
>NZ_WXWT01000330.1:0-3168 GCF_009904725.1 Vibrio sp. V43_P6S15P86 | reverse complement strand
ACTAATGATGATATTGTTAACAATCTTTACCAATTCATGTTCGATGATATTTGGCATTTGCGTATACACTTTTAAGTAACCACGTGTCAAAGGTTATCTAAGACACACGCTCAACCGAAACCGCGAGGCTATTGAAAAGTAAAGTCATGCTCAGAACAAATAAGAAACTCACAGAGCGAGGATGGAGGCTCCTGTGGCCATATTAAAAATGTTTGGAAAGAAAAATTCCAACAGTCCGGTCAACTCTGATATGGACAAGCAAAGAAAATACGAAGCGCTCGTCCGAGGGTACCATCGTGACTTATATCGCTACGCATACTGGTTGTGCAAAGATAAAGCGATAGCGGAAGATCTAGTTCAGGAAACCTGTCTTAGAGCTTGGAAGTCACTCGATAGTCTCCAGGATGAAAAAGCAGCCAAGTCTTGGCTCATCACCATATTGAGACGAGAAAATGCGCGCCGCTTCGAACGTAAACAATTTGATTTAGTTGATATCGATGATTACGGCAATGATGCTAAAGTCAGCGATGACCCACATCATCAGCAAGAATGGCTGCAAGCACAGATCATGAAACTCGATGTTGAATACCGCGAACCTTTATTTCTCCAAGTTGTCGGTGGTTTCAGCGGAGAAGAAATTGGCGACATTCTTGATTTAAATAAAAATACAGTGATGACTCGATTATTTCGCGCTCGTAATCAACTCAAAGAGATGTTGGATTCTCAAGATACTAAGAGAGGACAAAAGAATGGATGATTTAGAATTTCGTCGTCGTATTTTGTCGGATCCAAAACAAAAAGATGAAGAGGTTCTGCAAGCTTTAGCTGGTAGCGACGCCAACAATAAGTTTGTTGATGACGTTTTGGATCTCGACGTAAAAATTAAACAAGCCATGAATGTGGATGTACCTGAAGATCTCGCTGATAAGATTTTATTTAGTCAGACGTCGAGTGCACTTGATGAAGAGAAGGTCGTCAAACCAAACTTTGTTCGCAAAGCAATGGCACTTGCCGCTTCTATTGCGTTCACCGCAGGATTATTCGTTGGTCAAGTAAACTGGGGAAATGTTTTGGTGTCTCCAGCACAAGCCAGTTTAGCGGATACCGCGATGAAACACGTTATTCATGAAGAACCTTTTGTTCGTCATCTTGATGAGGATGTACCGAGCTCGCAAATTAATGCGAAAATGTCGCCATTTCATTACCAGTTTAGTGAAAACTTTCCATATCACGTTTACTACCTAAACCACTGCGGTTTTGGCGAATCCAATGCGGTGCATATGGTATTCCAAGGTCCAAAAGGTAAAGTAACGTTATTTATTACTGGTATTCCTAGCGAACAAAGTACCGACTTTAATAAGGATGGCATGATCGGTATCGTTCAGCCCGTCGGGAGTTCAAGCCTGATTTTAGTCGGGGAAGAAGGTGAAAATATTGATGCGATCGCTACGACTCTTGCATCAATGATTAAGCCGATGTAACAACTTCGACGATTTCCAGCCTTCAAAAGGTTAAATGCCGCTAAATGGTCTTATTTAGCGGCATTTCTGGATAAATAGAACACAAAACATTCACCATTGTTATGGCCTTTAGAGCTTAAACTCTAAATTATGCATTTTAAGTGCAATTTCCCGTCTTTTAGACATCATTTCTGCAATTTTTATTCAATTTTATCCAATGGTCGGATTTGTCCAAGCAACTATTGATACTACTATCTGCGCCACTGAGCAAAAGCTCAATTTATCGTCCAAAGAGACGAATCTAATAAGGAAAAACAAATGACTCAGAACACGCGTCTGTTTAAAAAGACTCTCCTAGCAGTAACGGTAGCTTTTGCCTCAGGTCAATCGATGGCAGCGGGTTTCCAAATCAACGCTCAATCAGCAACTGGCATCGGCCGTGCATTTGCTGGTGATGCAGTAATCGCAGATAACGCCGCAGTAATGGCTCGTAACCCAGCAGCAATGGCTCTATTTGACAAAATGGAGCTTTCGCTAGGCTTCGAAAGCATTACTTCAATGATTGAAGTGAAAGATGCGAAATATAACGTTAATACTCCTTTGGGTTCCAGTACTGTAAATGTTGCTGACACTGATGATGTGGGTGATACGTCAATAGCTCCAAACATTCACCTAATCGTTCCAGTAAATGACAAGTTTGCATGGGGCGTAAACGCATACTCTAATTTCGGCACTAAAACTGAATTTTCAGATAACTACACCGCAACCGAGTACGGTGGTCTTACGGATGTAAAAAGCTTCAACTTTGGCTTTGCGGGTTCTTACCGTTTAAACGAACAATGGAGCTTTGGTGCTGGTTTAGATTTAATCTACGGCCAAGGCACAATGAAGCGTACAACTAGCTCTTCAGTCCCAGGGGTTGGCGGTCAAAAAATTCTGGACGTAGATAAAGCTGATGGTTGGGCTGTTGGTTTCAACGTTGGTACTGTGTACGAACTAGATGAAAACAACCGTTTTGGTCTAGCGTATCGTTACAGCCCTGAATTTACGGCGAAAGACGACAAAGGTCAGGAAATCACGCTACCTCTACCAGATATGGCCGAGTTTTCTGGTTTCCACAAAATCCAAGACACTAAGTTTGCTGTACACTACAGCATCCAATACATCGGTTGGAAAGATTTCGACCAAATTGATTTTGAGAACCTAAATCAGGGTTTACTTAAAGGTGGTTACTCGAAAGACTATCAATGGCAAGATGGCTGGCACTACGCAATTGGTGGTACTTACTACCTAAACAACAACTGGACACTTCGTGCTGGTTACATGTACGACACAAGCGCTCAAGATAAAGTAACGTCTATCTCGGTACCAGACTCAGATCGCCAGTGGTTCTCCACAGGTTTCTCTTACCATATTGATAATAGCTCAAACATCGATTTTGGCTTCACGTACTTGTTAGGTGAAGATGTAAAAGTTAATGAGAATACTCAATTAGTTCCTGGTCTTTCTACCGGTGTAACAGCAACAACTCATGCTGACGCAATTCTATTCGGCTTACAATACAGCCGTAGTTTCTAAACGCTTCGCTGTTAGTTAGTAGAAAAATACTTTATATAAAAGGCTGGATTTCCAGCCTTTTTTTATATCTGCGATTTATTGCCCACTCAATTTGAGTGAACACGTGTATCTAAATCTCACAATTAGGACG
>NZ_WXWT01000444.1:0-3203 GCF_009904725.1 Vibrio sp. V43_P6S15P86 | reverse complement strand
TTATCACTGAGTGGTAAGACCAATTTGGAGTAACAGGGCTTTCCCTACTTGAAAAATGGCCGAAATCGCAAACCAAACACTAAAAAATCTCGTTTAACACGAATTTTCATAGGAAAAGGTTAAAAAATAGGCTTATTTACAAAATAGGGGTTGAGATTTTGATGCGAAAAATTAACTATGGGGTAGGTTTTTTAATACATGGAGAGTTAATACGATGAGAGTTGGTTTAGTTGGTTGGCGCGGTATGGTTGGTTCAGTCCTTATGCAGCGTATGGTTGAAGAGAAAGACTTCGACCTAATCGAACCAGTATTCTACAGTACTTCTCAAGTTGGTATTCCTGCTCCTAACTTAGGAAAAGACGCAGGCTTACTGCAAGACGCGTATGATATTGAAAGCTTAAAACAGCTTGATGCGGTAATTACATGTCAAGGTGGTAGCTACACAGAAAAAGTTTACCCAGCACTTCGACAAGCCGGTTGGAAAGGCTACTGGATTGACGCAGCATCTACGTTACGTATGGCGGAAGATTCCATCATCACGCTTGATCCTGTGAACTTAAAGCAAATCCAACAAGGCATCCACGGTGGCACGAACACATTTGTTGGTGGTAACTGTACGGTTAGTTTAATGCTAATGGGTCTAGGTGGCTTATTCGAAAAAGGCCTTGTTGAGTGGACAAGCGCAATGACATACCAAGCCGCTTCTGGTGCTGGCGCGCAAAACATGCGTGAACTGATCTCGCAAATGGGCGTTATCAATGACTCTGTAAGTTCCGAACTTGCAAACCCATCAAGCTCTATCCTAGATATTGATAAAAAAGTTGCAGACACAATGCGCAGCGGTTCTTTCCCTACCGATAAATTCGGTGTACCACTAGCTGGCTCGCTTATTCCGTGGATCGATGTGAAACGTGATAACGGTCAGAGTAAAGAAGAGTGGAAAGCGGGCGCAGAGGCAAACAAAATTTTGGGCTCACAAAGCTCGCCTGTGCCAATCGATGGTACTTGTGTCCGTATTGGTGCGATGCGCTGTCACTCTCAAGCACTCACTATCAAGCTTAAGCAAAATGTCCCAATGGATGAAATCGAAGAAATCATCGCCACTCATAATGACTGGGTTAAAGTGATTCCTAACGATCGTGACATTACTGCGCAAGAACTTACACCTGCAAAAGTAACAGGCACTATGTCCGTACCAGTAGGTCGTCTACGTAAGATGGCAATGGGTGATGACTTCCTAAATGCTTTCACTGTTGGTGACCAACTACTTTGGGGCGCAGCAGAACCATTGCGTCGTACGTTACGCATTATTCTTTCTGAGAAAGCATAATCACATCAACCTTTGTTTGATGACAAAATAAAAGAGCTCCCTAGGGAGCTCTTTTTTATGCTTCGTCTTCTCCACGAACAACGCGTTTGTCAGGATCGGCCAGTTCACTACCACAGTGTTTACAGTAAGTCGCATCAGAGTCGTGCCCGGCGTGAGAACAGTTAGGACACTTCACTAATACTTTGTGCGATTGCATTTCTTGGTGAAGCTCTGCTGTGAAAATACCAGTAGGGACCGCCAAAATTGAATAACCCAACAACATGGTGAGTGAGGCAAGTCCTTTTCCGAGATCTGTTTGAGGTACCAAGTCACCATATCCAACCGTTGTGATGGTCACAATAGCCCAATAAATACTTTTCGGAATGCTAGTAAATCCGTTTTCAGGCCCCTCAATGACAAAAATCAGTGACCCAAAGATCGTGACCATAATGGCGACAGAGCTAAAGAAGATAAAAATCTTTCTGCGCGCCATCAGTAGAGAGCGTAAGAGGATGTTGGACTCTTGAAGATAGCGGACCAACTTGAGTATGCGGAATATTCGCATGACTCGTAGTGCTCTTATTACACCCATAAAGGAGGCAGAAGGGAAAAACAGTGCTAAGTAAGTAGGTAATATCGCGAGTAAATCAACGACGCCATAAAAGCTTTTCGCATAGGCGGCTGGTTTTGGAGAGCAATAAAGCCGGAGAAAATACTCAATAGTGAATAAACCGGTAAAAGTGTACTCCAAGTATTTCAGCTCTTTTGCCCACTCGGCGCGTACGGATGGTATTGAGTCTAATACCAGCACGATTAGAGAACTGATAATCGCGATAATGAGTGCAATATCGAAGGTTCGACCAGCTTTGGTATGAGTACCAAAAATGGTGACATAAAGAGTATGTTTGAGAGAGTCAGTCGTCATGACAAAGCGATCCATTGTTGAATCGCTCTATCATACAATTTTATAGAAACTCAGGCTAATCCTGGAAATAAGTTGCGTAAACCATTGGCGATAAACTCAATACCCAATGCGCCTAATATCAAACCCATGATACGGGTAATGACGTTGATACCAGTTTGGCCCAAAAATCGCACGATCAGTGGGGCAGAGCGGAACAACAGCCACGAGCATAGACAGAACAAGCCAATTGTAATGCTGATGCCTACCGTATCAAACATGCTTGGGTAGCGTGCACCGTAAACAATAGTCGAACTGATTGCGCCTGGTCCTGCCATTAGCGGCATCGCAAGAGGAACAACACCGATCTGCTCGCGACTCACGTATTCTGATTTTTCCTGTTTGTTTTGTTTATCTTCCCCCAGTTTACCGCTCATCATCGAGAACGCGATGCTAAGCAGCAGTAGCCCACCTGCAACACGAAACGAATCCAGAGAAATGCTGAACATATCTAATAGTAACTGGCCAGCAAAGAGCGAAATGATCAGGATGATCGCAACAGCCACGTTCGCTGTGGTTGCCGTATTGCGCTTTTCGTCTGGTGTCATATGTCCGGTTAGTGACACAAACACAGGCATGATACCAACAGGGTTTACTGCGGCGACCAAACCAAGAAAAAACTGCAAGAAGATAGCAAGTTCAAAAGTTTGCATGTTGCGTACTCATTAAAGTTCACATTAGTGAAAAGGAGAAGGGGTAATTTGGGCGTAATGTAAGGCAAAAGTTGGGTTGGAAGAAATGAAAAAAACTAACGCATTTCCTACTGTTTTAGTGAGAAAAACTAATTCTTTAATAAACTGTATCTAATCTGGAAAAGAATTGTTGCGTATAAAGTTGCTGTCAAAGCGTGCTGTTTTACATAAACGTTAACACTCGCACACTTTTGATAAAAACTAAGGTGGTTTGTAGAGAGATGTATTCGGTTCGATATAC
>NZ_WXWT01000387.1:0-3216 GCF_009904725.1 Vibrio sp. V43_P6S15P86 | reverse complement strand
TAATGATTTTAATATTATATTAGCCAAGCTAATTTAAGGGTTGGTGTTTTATCAGGAGAGGAAGAGTAGGATGAGAGGGTTGGACTATAAATGGATTGAGGCATTAGATGCCGTGGTTTATCAGGGGAGCTTTGAGCGTGCAGCCGAACATTTATTTGTCTCGCAATCAGCGATTTCTCAACGTATTAAACAATTAGAGAAGTTTCTCGCACAACCCGTTTTGGTTCGTAGTCAACCACCCAAGCCAACCCTGATTGGTAAAAAGTTATTAGGCCTTTATCGTCGAGTGCGCTTACTCGAGCATGAAATTCTGCCCGAAATCAAGAATGATACCAGTACTCGGCCTGTACAACTCTCTTTGGCGACCAATGCTGATAGCCTTGCTACTTGGCTACTGCCTGCACTGCAAGATGTCATGAAGCAGCGTCAAGTTGAACTCAAACTCACTATCTATGGTGAATCTCGTTCCATCGAAAAGCTAAAAAGTGGCGAAGTGACGGGGGCGATCAGCTTAGAATCCCAGCCGATACCTGGCTGTAGAGCGGATTACTTGGGACGTGTTGATTACGTTTGTGTCGCGAGCCCGGAGTTTTATCAGCGTTACTTTGCTCAAGGCGTTAATAACCAGACTTTGGCCAAGGCGCCGGCCGTTTCGTATGATCAATATGATGACCTACATAAAACCTTTCTTACCGAGCATTTCAATGTCAGCCCTGATAGTGTCATTCACCATAACATCAGCAGCTCTGAAGCGTTTCTAAAAGTGGCGTTAGCTGGTGTAGCCTATTGCTTAATCCCTCGTTTGCAAATTACCGACGAGCTAGAGCGTGGCGCGTTGGTTGATGTTACTCCCGGTTTTTTAATGTCCCATCGGATTTATTGGCATCATTGGCAACTGGAAACGGGGGTTCTACAAGAAATCTCACACGCGATAGTCGGGTATGCTCAGCGACACTTACCTCAATAAGTTCATTGTCGCATCGATGGGTTCATTGCCGACAGAGTGTTTCGTTGAAAAATTACGCCAATGTTACATAGTCAAAGTTGTGTTAGAAGTCATTCTGAGTGCTTGGATAATCGACAGAAGTTTCTATTATGAAACCATACACTTTCTCAGTAGTGATAGTTTTGTGTGAATCTTGAGCCTTTCTGCTGAGAGTAAGTACTTTATTTTTGTATGGATGGATTTATTGAATGAGAATGTATTCATTTTTGCTGGCTTCTGCACTCAGCCTTACTAGTGCTTCAGTGTTGGCGAACTCGCCTGAATTTGCTCACGTAACGACGACGGGTTATGGTGAAGTTATTGCTACACCAGATATGGCGACGTTTTCTGTGAAAGTGGTAGATACGACAATGACTGCTGAACAGGCCAAGCAGTCAGTTGACAAAACCGTTGAGCAATTTCTGAAAAATCTGTCCGATGCTGGCTTATCAAAAGACAATGTTACCAGCTCGAATTTATACCTTGCGCCTCAATACCACTACCCTAAATCTGGTAAAGCAGAGCTCGTTGGTTATCGCGCTTCTCGTAGCATTGATGTGACGGTTACGGATCTAAAAAACCTAAACCAGTACCTAGATATGGCGTTAGAAGCAGGGATTAATCAGGTTGATAATATTCAACTTAAGGTAAGCAACCAGGATGAGTATCAGCAAAAGGCACGCATGGCGGCTATCCAAGATGCGCGAGAAAAAGCAGCGTCACTGGCTACTGGCTTTGAGAAAAAATTGGGTGATGTCTGGCAGATCAATTACAGACAGATGCACGTTCAGCCAGTTCTAATGCGCTCGATGGCGATGGACAGTAAAGAAGGGGCAAACAGCTACCAGGATTCTACCATGATTATTCGCGATCAAGTTGACGTGATTTACAAGCTGAAGTAATACTGGGTGCAAAAAGAAAAGGCAGGATATTCCCTGCCTTTGTTATTTCTGCTTCACAAATTAGTGAAGGATACGAGCACGGATTGTGCCTTCAATGCTTTTCAGTTTCGCTAGTGCTTCTTCTGAGCGCTCGGTTTCAACATCGATCACCACGTAGCCGATTTCAGCGGCTGTTTGTAGGTACTGTGCGGCAATGTTAATGCCGTCTTCCGCGAAGATGGTGTTGATCTGAGTAAGAATACCAGGACGGTTTTTATGGATGTGAAGCAAGCGAGAGGATTCACCACCGTGTTCTGGCAGTGACACCTCTGGGAAGTTTACGCTTGAAAGCGTAGAGCCGTTGTCAGAGTACTTCGCCAGTTTTCCTGCGACCTCAACACCGATGTTCTCTTGTGCTTCTTGCGTTGAACCACCAACGTGTGGAGTGAGAATGACATTATCGAACTTCTGCAAAGGAGATTCGAACGGGTCGGCATTCGTTTTCGGTTCTGTTGGGAATACATCAATCGCAGCGCCCGCAATATGACCTGCTTCTAAACTATGGCAAAGCGCTGGAATATCCACGACAGTGCCGCGTGCTGCATTAATAAAGATTGAGCCTGGCTTCATGCGAGCAAACTCAGCTTCACCCATCATATTTTTTGTTTCTGGCGTTTCAGGAACGTGCAGAGAAATTACGTCACACTTGTTTAGTAGTTCACTCATGGTATGTACTTGCGTCGCATTACCAAGGGACAGCTTGTTTTCGATGTCGTAGTAGTAAACGCGCATACCTAAGTTTTCAGCAATAATACCTAGCTGCGTACCAATGTGGCCGTATCCGATAATGCCAAGACGTTTGCCACGTGCTTCGTAAGAGTTGTCAGCACTTTTCTTCCAAATACCGCGATGTGCAAGCGCATTCTTTTCAGGAATGCCACGCAGAAGTAGTAGGATTTGACCAAGTACCAGCTCAGCCACACTGCGTGTGTTAGAGAACGGTGCATTAAACACAGGAATGCCGCGTTTTGCTGCTGCGTCTAGGTTTACTTGGTTAGTACCGATACAAAAACAGCCAATTGCAACCAGTTTATTCGCCGCATTGATTACCTCTTCGGATAGGTTCGTACGGGAGCGAATACCGATGAAGTGCACGTCTTTAACCGCTTCAATCAATTCTTCTTCCGGAAGGGAACCTTTATGGTACTCAATGTTGGTATAACCAGCTGCTTGAAGAACTTCAACTGAAGAAGGGTGGAGTCCCTCTAACAAGAGGATCTTAATCTTTTCTTTTTCCAGTGAAACTTTGGCCATTTTTCTCGTCCTTAAAATGGAAAGGTGGGCTAATGT